>JAGWNX010000131.1 GCA_028872955.1 Acidobacteriota bacterium | reverse complement strand
TCGACAACCCGCTGGGCATTTTCATTCAGTCGCTGAACTGGACGCAGAGCGTGTCCTGATTCGCCCGATTCCCTGATCACTCCATCCCCATTTACCGGAGACCTCCATGAAACGCACCCTCCTTGCCGCCGCCCTGTCGGCCTCTTTCCTTGCCCCTGCTTTTGCAGCCAACCCGGTTCCGTCGGTCGGCACGCCTGACAACGGGCTCACCAGTCATGAACTGGTGAACCAGACCCCGCCCGTGCCACTGTCCTACCGCGCCACCGACGCAGCCGCGCAGCAATGGCTGCAAACCGGCGTCGCCAACGACGTGATTGGCACCAACGGTCAGGTCATGTATGCCTACGGTCAAAGCCGTCCGACGATCACCTGCGCACCGCTGCATGTGTGCGTCATCAACCTGCTGCAAGGCGAGCACATCACCAGCCTGAGCATTGGCGATTCCGTGCGCTGGCTGGTGCAACCCACCAACGCCGGGAATCGCCCGGTCGTTATCGTGAAGCCGACGCAGGCAGGCTTGGTGACCAACCTGGTCGTAACGACCGACGCCGGGCGGGTCTATTACATGACCCTGAAGAGCGATGCGCACGACTATGTACCGCTGGTCGGCTTCTATGACCCGCAGGCGCTGGTGATCAACATGCAGCAGCAAGCCGCGCAGGCGCGTGCTGCCGAAAAGGCTAAAGCCGAAGCCAAAAAGCAGGCCGTGGTCGCCCCGCTGGGCGACATCGATCCGGCCAAGCTGGACTTCGACTTCTCGTGCAAGTCCGACGACAACCATGCCGACACCAGCATGCTGCCCGTGCGCGTGTTTGCTGGTGGCGGTCACACCTATTTGCAGATGCCGCAGTCCATGAAATTCACCGACGCGCCCGCCGTGTTTAACACCAGCAATGGCGACACCGAGTTGATGAACAGTCGTCTGGTGCATGGCTACTACGTCATCGACGGTTTGCCGAGCAAATTCAATCTGACGCTGGGCGTCGGCAAGGATGCGCGCACCGTGGTCTGCCAGCACGGCAGTCAAGACAGCACCGGCTTCTTCGGCTGGGCGCGCTAAGCCACGCTAAGCCATTCGCGGAAAAGTACCCACAACACAGGGGCAGAAACATGAACGACGACAAAGAACCGGCAGGCGCGATTGAAGGGACGGCGCTGCCCGTCTCCACCGCGCCCGCGGCAGAACTTCCCCCGATCGCTGACGTGATCGGGCCTGGGAAAACCAAGGGCGGCAAATCGGGCAAAGGCGACGCCAAGGGCCTCAAGCTCAAGGCCGACCCGAAGCAAGGCAAGCGGCTGTCCAAGAAAAGCAAGACGTTGATGTTTGGCGGACTAACCGTGCTCAGCGCGCTAATTATCCTCGGCGTCGCGACGTCGGGCAACAAGTCCGCGCCCGCGGATAGCGTGTCAGCGAGCAGCACGGATCAGGTCGGCATGAGCGCCCCGCCCGCACCCAGCGCGATGCAGGAAGCGGCCCAGGCCAGCGCGTTTACCGTGCGCGGGCAGGTCGCGCCTGCGGGGTCAACTCCTCCCGCTGCGGCCAGCGGCGCAGGGGATGCCTTGGCGCATCCGCAAGGCGCCACACTGCAACCGGGCCAGCCCACGGCTTTGACGCCCGCGCAGAAATATCACCAATGGTTGGTCGAGCAGCACTACAAGCGACTGGAAGGACTTGTGCTGGCGGACCAAAGCGCACACCTTTCTGAAACCGGGGTCGGCGGCAAAGGCTTGATGCAGACCGCCGGGACAAACCAGACCAGCCCGCAAGACTTGCTGGCGTTGCAGCATCAACTGACACAAGCCATGACGCAGAACCCGCAGGCGGCGAATGATCCCAATGTTCAGAAGCTGATGGCCGCGCTGGGCGGGATGAACGGCGCGGGCGGCATGGGTGCGATGGGCGGAACTGGAGCGCAAGCGGGCAATCAAGCGGACAATCAAGGCTTCCTCGATGCGCAGCAGAACAAAGACGACAACGGCTACCTGCAAGCCGCCGTGCAGCCCAAGGCGTCCAACCACGAACTGTTTGCCGGTTCGGTGATTCCCGCCGTCCTGCAAACCGGCATTGACAGCGACCTGCCGGGCACGATCACCGGCATGGTGCGGCAGACCGTCTATGACAGCCTGAACCCGAGCGTGGTGTTGATTCCGCAGGGCACCAAGGTCATCGGGGTTTACAGCAGCGCCGTGGCCTATGGACAAAGCCGCGTGCTGGTGTCCTGGAACCGCCTGATCTTCCCGAACGGATCGATGATCAATCTCAAGGGGATGGACGGCGCGGACGGGCAGGGTGAAAGCGGTCTGTCGGATCAGGTGGACAACCACTACGGCCGCATCTTCGGCAGCGCCATCCTGATGAGCCTGCTGGGGGTCGGCGCGCAGTTGAGCCAGCCGCAAACCGGCAATGCGCTCACCACGCCAAGCGCCAGCCAGCAGGCTGCAGGAGCCTTGTCGCAGCAGATAGATACCGTCGGGACGAACCTGCTCAACAAGAACCTGAACATTCAGCCGACGCTCAACATCCGGCCGGGCTACACGTTCAACGTGCTGGTCAACCGGACGATGATTCTGCCGCCGTATTCGGGGAGATGAACCGGATACGGCAATTCGGACCCAGCCAATTTCTGTGTGACGTGAGGATCAGCCGCTGGTTAGCAATGGCGGCCGCTTGAGATCGCGCAGAACCAACACGAAAAGGCCGTTATCGCCGACCCTTTGTCCGCGACGGCAAGAGAGCACCTCTGCATAAACGAGGCGCTCTCCTCGCAAGCCAGCTTGCCGAATTTCCAGCATGACGGGGTCTCCT
>JAGWNX010000130.1 GCA_028872955.1 Acidobacteriota bacterium | reverse complement strand
AGATGCTGGTGCATGATAACGAGCTGACCTTCGAGTTTATTGGCCACTACACCATGAACTGCGAAGACCCCTCGCACTCCACGCTGTGGAGCCACGTCGACACCACTTCGACCATCGAACTGGCCGGTACGCTGTTGCCGCTGCAGAACGACCTGAAGCTGCTGCCGCTGCCGTTCTATGACTCTGCCGTCAACCTGCACCCGGTGGTGCCGATCGTCTTCCTCAGCCAGCCCTCGCCCAAGGCGCTGCAGGCTGCGGGCATTGTGGCGTCATGGTTTGGTATCCTCACGGACTTTCGACCGGTGCGCTTTCCAGTCTCGATCGGGTCCATTCCAAGTGGCAACGCGATCGTCATCGGCGAAAACTCGGCCGAGCTGCCGGCCTCGCTCAAGATCAGTGCCAGTTCAGGCCCGACGGTGGCCATGCGAACCAATCCCATTGATCCGTACTCCAAGGTGCTGGTGCTGACCGGAGATACGCCGGACGACCTGGTAACGGCTGCCATGGCACTGACGCTGCAGCGCGATCTGTTCCAGAGCGACCAGGTTCGGATCTCGAACCTGAAGATGCCTGCACCGCGCCAGCCCGACGATGCGCCCCGCTGGCTGAGCACCGAGAAGATCACCCACATCGGCGATATCGCGCAAACCGGCGACCTGCAGGGTGACGGCTCCGTACCCGTTGGCGTGTACATGCGCCTGCCGCCCGACCTCTACTACGGCGAGCAGCAGAACCTCGGCTTCCACATGGGCTATCGGTACAACGGCATTCCGCTGGCCAACGAGAGCACGCTGCAGGTCTACATGAATAACGGCTACGTGAGCTCGACCCCCATGCCGCACACAGACAAAGCGTCTGCCGTGCTGGAGACGGTGGTGCCGGTGCCGGTTGTCAACATGCGGCCGTTCTCGAACTCCATGATGATGAAGTTCATCTTCCTGCTGCACAAAAAAGGCCGCTGCGAAGATACCGCGCCCTACAACCTGCAGGGCTCCATCCTGAAGGATTCGTATCTGGACATCCAGGACATTCCGCACTGGGCGGTGATGCCGAACCTGGAGATCTTTGCCAATGCCGGCTATCCGTTTACCCGCAAAGCGGACCTGGCGGATACGGCTGTGGTCATGCCGGACTCCTCCGGCGCCGATGAGATTGAGCTCTACCTCACGTTGATGGGGCACTTCGGCGCCCAGACCGGCTACCCGGTGCTGAACGTCAGCGTAACCAACGCCGACGGCATGAAGCAGGATGGCAACAAGGACTACCTGGTGCTGGGCACGGTGGAGGATCAGCAGGCGATCGGTCGCCTGAACCCGTCGCTTCCGGTCATGGTCGATGGCTCCGGCCTGCACATCCAGGACACGCAGGGCTTCTTTGAGACGCTCCAGCATGCCTGGTGGAAGGTGCGCAGCTCCGACCATATCCAGTCCGGCCAGTTGGAGACAGCTGGTGGCTTGCCCGATGCGCTCATCGAAGGCATCGAGTGGCCCAGCGGCTCCAGCCACTCGGTGGTGCTGGTGGCGCTGCGCGATCACAACGTGGTGCCGAACTTCCTGACGGTCTTCCTGAAGACCTCGCAGTCGTCGGACATCTCGCAGTCGGTCAGCGTACTGCACGGACAGCGCTTCGTGTCGTATCGTATCGGCAACGACGTCTACCGCGTGGGCTCGCTCTCGCTCTGGATCCGCTTCCACATGCTGTTTGCCCAGTTCCCGGAGCTGGTGGTCTTTTCGTCGCTGGTCTTCTGCTTCCTGATGGCTGTTATTCTGCGCGCCATGCTGCGGCGCCGCGCACGGTCGCGACTGCAGGGCAATGCCTGATCGGATTGGCGGTCGCAGCGGAGTCTCCCCGTGGCTGGCAACCCTGCTGCTGGCCGTAACGGGCCTGGCCCTCTCCGGCTGCCGGCGGAGTGCCTCCTGGCCGTCGTATCAGGGCTACCTGCGCAGCGCGCTGCAGAGCACGGGCCGCATTGCAGACCACACGGCAGGGGAGCGCACCACCAGCGAGGGGCAGGCGTACGCCCTGTTCTTCGCGCTGGTCTCGAACGACCGGACCCACTTTGACCAGATCCTGCGCTGGACGGAGGACAACCTGGCGGGCGGCGACCTGTCGGCGCAGCTACCGGCCTGGAGCTGGGGGCGCGCGGCCGATGGCTCCTGGCGCATCCTGGATGCGAATCCCGCCTCGGACGCCGACCTGTGGATGGCCTACACCCTGCTGGAGGCGGGCCGATTGTGGCATAACCCGCGTTACACCAGTCTGGGCACCGCGCTGGCCGACCAGATCGCCCGGCAGGAGGTCATCCTGATTCCGGCACTTGGGGCCACGCTGCTCTCAGGCCCGCATGGCTTTCATCCCTATCCGGATACCTGGCTGCTGAACCCCAGCTATATGCCGCCGCAGCTCATCGCCGGGCTGGCCAGCTATGACCCGCAGGGGCCCTGGGGCGCGGTGCTCAGCTCTGTGCCCGTGGTGGTGGCGCAGGGCTCTGCCAACGGCTTTGCCATGGACTGGGTGAGTGCCGGGGCCAGTGTGGCACCTGCACCCGCACCGGCGCAGTTTGCCACCGGCAATGTAGCCGCACCGGCCTACGGCAGCTACGATGCCATCCGCGTCTATCTCTGGCTGGGTACCGCCGATCCGGAGACTCCGGGCGTTCATGAGGCGCTCAGCTCGCTGACGGGCATGTCGGACTACCTGCAACACCATCCGTTGCCGCCCGAGCGGGTGGACGATGCTGGAAATATTGTTGCAGCAGACTCGCCGGTTGGGTTCTCCGCCGCGGTACTGCCGTACCTGGAGGCGGTGGGCCTGCAGGCAGAGGAGAAGGCGCAGGCGGATCGGCTGCAGCAGCAACGTGATCCAGGCACCGGGCTGTGGGGCAGCCGGGCTGCCTA
>JAGWNX010000129.1 GCA_028872955.1 Acidobacteriota bacterium | reverse complement strand
GTTGTTGGTCCCAAAGACGTTGCTGTCGTTGTCCTTGAAGATGGCGTAGCTGAACTTGCCGCCGGTGCTGGTGGGGATCTGGTCGATACCGCCACCCTGGCCGTTCAGGTTGATGTACTGCAAGTCCATGGTGTGGATGTCGGGACGCTCGTAGTAGCGCTCGCCCAACCAGGCCGTGCCACCCGCCAGGCTGTCGATGCCCTTGGCCTCGACATACATCTGCGACACGTACAGGCCGCCGTTGTTGTTGCCCCAGAAGGAGCTGCCCGAGTAGTCGGCGATCATGGCGTGACCGACGAACTTGACGCCGTTCTCGGAGGTGGCCAGGGTCTTGGCATAGCCCAATTCGCCGTAGCTGTCGCACTCGTTGCCGAGACGGTAGCCATGGCCGTTGCCGTTGCCGAGGTAGTAGCAGTTGCCCACGCCGCCGCCGGACGACGCACCGGCGCCGGAACGGAAGTAGCCGATGTACTGCCCTTCGTCATCGTTGGCGAAGGCTGCCGACGCCAGGCAGAGCATCGCCAGCGGCAGGCCCTTCAGCATCAGGTTCACGGTGTTTCTCATCAAGATCTCCTCTCTGTGGTAGTGACTCACTTTCGTCCCGGCAAGTCCCGGAATCGCGGGGTATGCAGTCTGAGGGTTCGTGGCCCGCAGCCTGCCGCGATGCTGATGAGGGTGTTGGAGGGGGGGCAAGACAACCGCTGCCGCGCTGCTGCCTGGGCGCTGTGGCCCGGGGTGCGCGCTGCGGGACCTCCTCCGCAACATCCTTCTTGTCTTCAAGGCTCACGCCGACGCTTCTTTGTCGTCAACGGTGCGTCACTTGGACGCACACCAGTACTTGCCACTGGCCGCTGTTTTGGCCCTGCGTACTGGTGAAACCGAGTGTAGTTCCGTTACACGAACAGCGACAAGGACAGCTCATTCCGTGTCGACCGGATCGCAGTGCACATAGCGTGAAAATCAGAAAATGTTCTTTTATTCATATAGATGGGGTGTTGCAAAAAAACAACTCCGAGTTTTCAGAAGCGGGATGCGGCAAACCGAAGGGCGGTGTCAGGGCTTCGTCAGTCTCGTAACGCGATTACATTTGCGTGAGCTGCGATGTCGATTTCCGTATCGCTCGGGGGGTGTGTCGCAGACGCTGCAGCGCCACCGCCACTTTGCGCCCGCAATAAATCAATCGTCGGCTGTTTTTGTGTCGACGTGCTGCGGAGGGTTGATCGTACTACATTGATAGTAAATATTAAATTGAATTTTCTCGGCACTTTATTGCTGCTATGCAATAAATAATAGTTGTTGATTTATTGCTTTTTGTTCTCTAAAGTTGGCGCACCTTCGTGTCGTGCCGTGCAGTCCACACCGCCGGTATTGCGGCACGCAGGCCATCCGCAAAGCTTGAGCCGGTCGAGTCGCACGATTCCGACCTGGCCACCACACCGTTCCCTGACAGGAGGAGTCACCATCATGAATTCCCGCATCAGCCTGGTCGCACTTGCCGCCACCCTCAGTCTCACGGCAGCCGCCGCCGACCAGCCGATCATTGGCCTGATCACCAAGACCGATACCAACCCGTTCTTCGTCAAAATGAAGGAAGGCGCCGCAGCCGAAGCCAAGAAACTCGGAGCCAAGCTGATGAGCGCCGCCGGCAAGCAGGACGGCGACAACGCCGGCCAGGTGACGGCCATCGAGAACATGATGGCAGCCGGCGCCAAGACCATCCTGATCACCCCCAGCGACGCCAAGGCCATCGTGCCCACCATCAAGAAGGCGCGTGACGCCGGCGTGCTGGTGATCGCCCTCGACAGCCCGACCGATCCGGTCGAGGCCGTCGATGCGCTGTTTGCCACCGACAACTACAAGGCCGGCCAGTTGATCGGCCAGTACGCCAAGACCGCGCTGGGTGGCAAGCCGGCCAGGATCGTGACGCTGGACCTGTTTCCTGGCCACCCGGTCGGGGCGCAGCGCCACAACGGCTTCATGTCGGGCTTCGGCCTGAAGGCGGCCGACGCCAAGTCCAATGACCTGTCCACGGCACCTGAAATCGTCTGCGCCGCCGACAGCTATGGCGACCAGTCCAAGGGCCAGGCCGCCATGGAAAGCTGTCTGCAGAAGTCGCCCGACGTGAACCTGGTGTACACCATCAATGAGCCGGCGGCTGCCGGCGCCTACAAGGCCCTGAAGTCGGCGGGCAAGGAAAAAGGCGTCGTGATCGTCTCGGTCGATGGTGGTTGCCAGGGCATCCGCGACACCGCCGCCGGCAAGATCCAGGCGACCTCGCAGCAGTACCCCCTCAAGATGGCGGCCATGGGTGTCGCTGCCGGGGTGGAATATGCCAAGACCGGCAAGAAGGCTTCCGGCTATGTCGATACTGGCGTTACCCTGATCGCGGGCAAGCCGCTCGCTGGCGTCGAAAGCAAGGACACCAAGGTCGGCATGGAGTTGTGCTGGGGCAAGAAGTAAGTCCGGGTTCCGTCCGGTCCTGGCGGCGGTACGCCGTCGGGACCGGACGGTCGTTCCATCCCTGATCGGAAGCGAAATCCATGACACCTTTCCTGGAACGGTTTCCCCTGGTGCGTCATATCGGCACGCTGGGTCCCCTCATTGCGCTGCTGGGCGCCTGCCTCTTTTTTGCGAGCCAGAGTCCGCGCTTTCTCAGCGGCCAGAATTTTTCCCTGATCCTGCAGCAGGTGATGGTGGTGGGCGTGCTGGGCATCGGCCAGACCCTGATCATCCTGACGGCCGGTATCGATCTTTCCTGTGGCATGGTGATGGCGCTGGGCGCTGTGCTGATGAGCAAGCTGGCTGTCGATGCCGGCATCAGCGTGCCGCTGGCGATCCTGTGCGGCCTCGCTGCGACCACGCTGTTCGGCGTGATCAATGGCCTGCTGGTGACCAAGGTCAACCTGCCCCCT
>JAGWNX010000128.1 GCA_028872955.1 Acidobacteriota bacterium | reverse complement strand
GGAAGACATCCTCCGCATCCGCGAATTGAAGGATCAGCTTGGCGATGCGTGGCCCGCCCAATGGCTGCGCGAACGCGGCCAGGGCAGGGCGGCTGAACTCTGGGAGTCGTACTGATGAACACCAAAAAGCACGTTCTGGCCGTCATCTTGGCGGCCGCAGTCAGCACGGCCAGCGCGCAGACCCCATCGGCCCCCGATCCGCAGTCAGCGTTGAGCGATGCAGCGACGCAGAACACGACGAGCGCCTACGACGCGGGCGTGGCCTACTACGACCAGCAGGCCTATCAGGCCGCCGCCAACACGGCGCAGGGCATCTCCAACCAGGATGCTGCAAACGCTGGTGGCAGCGCGCTGGGCGGGGATGTCTGGCAGCAGGCTGCCGATCAGGCGCAGAGCGTTGCCAATGACAACCAGACGCAGGCGGACAGCCGGATTCCTATTCAGCAGCAGGATCAGTCCTCCGAGGCCAGCGCCTACAGCACGGAAGTCAATGCGACTCCAGCGGTTGCGCAGTCCAACAGCGATTCGGCCCAGGCATCCGCTTCGTCCGGCGCCGCAAATTCTCTGAGCGGTATCAGAGCGCAGACCGGCGTGCAGACCGGGCAGGTCACTCCGCACGACGACGCGAGCTACCTCGCCGCGGGCGCGGCAACGCAGGCGCTGATGAACAACTTGTCGACGACAGGTTTCGAGGCGAACAGGACGGCCGTGCAGGACGCGCAGAACGCCGCGTCCTGTGGGAACCCTTACTGCGCCGCTGCCTGGTGGGCCGCCAATGCAGTCGAGCAGAACATGGCCAACTCGGCCTACGCCGGCAACGTCGCTGCAGCCCCTGTTCTGGGGGGCGCGTTGAATGCGGCGGCCGCTGCATCCGCGGTCTCGAACGCGGCAAACTCCCTGCAGCAGATCCAGTCCATGACCGGTGTGCAGCAGGGGCAAACTGTCGGAGCTACCAGCACCCAGGATGCCTTGCAGCAGATCACGGCGCAGACTGGCGTCCAGACCGGGCAATCGGCCACGGCTGCCAATACCGGCACGGCTTATACCAGCGCCGCCGACGCGCAGCAGACCTCCCTGAATGCCGCCAGCCAGCAGAACCAGAACGACGCCGTGACCGCAGCACAGGCCTGGCAGACCGGGCTGTCGGCACAGTATTCCGAGAACGCGGCCAACACCATCAGCCAGTACGACACCAGCATGGCCGGGAAAACGGGCGACCCGACATGGACGCAGGCTGCAGCCATCGCACAGCAGTCCGCCGATCAGCAGCAGTCGATTTATTACACGCAGCAGGCGGTCCAGACGTCAGCGACGACTGACGGCAACGCGACGTATAGCGCCGCGGCCGCAGCCGCACCTGCCATTGGCAACACCCTCAACGCCGCGGCCGGCACTGCCGCGACGACGGATGCGTCGAGCACGTTGCAGAAGATCGGCGCGGCCACCGGCGTGCCACAAAACGGACCGTAATCGGAGACCACCATGACCATGAAGAAATCCATCCTCACGCTGGCCGCACTCGCCACCATCATCACGACACCGGCTCACGCCACCGGCATGATTGCAGGGGCCACGTTCCCCGAGCAGATCGTGCAGGAACTGACGCTGGTCGAGCAATACGCCACGCAGGCGCAGCAGCTCCAGGCGCAGTTCCAGATGGTCTACAACCAGGCGCGCAACCTGCAGAACATGCCGCAGCAGCTCTGGACCAATGCGGCGGCCCCGCTTCAGCAACTGGTCCAGCTCGTCGGCAATGCCCAGGGCCTGAGCTACGCGTCGCAAAACACCGTGGCCGCAATCCAGCAGCAGTACGGAGCGCCGAGTGCGCCGCTGTCCAACTACGCCAACAGCCTGCAGCAGTGGACCAGCAATCTGAACAGTCAGGTCGCCGGGACCCTGCAGCAGTATGGGCTGCATGCCGCCGACTTCCAGACCACCCAGTCCGCCCTGCAGGCGATCCAGAATCAGAGCCAATCGGCGTCAGGTCGCATGCAGGTGCTGCAGGCCGGCAACCAGATTTCCGGGCTGATGGTCAACCAGATGCAAAGCCTGCAGTCGGACATTCAGGCTGGAAACCAGGTCATGCTGAATGACGTCGCGACCCGGCAAAACAGCGTGCAGCACTCTCAGAACAACGAGGACCAGTTGCTGAGCAATCCGACTCCCCAGGTCTATTGAAGGGCTCATGATGAATCCGCGCCTCGCTGCCCGATGGTCGTTGCTCCTGCTCACGCTGCTGCTGGCGCCCGTCGTCGCGCACGCACAGATCGCGCCGCCGGCGATTTCCGCCTCCGGGGCAGGCTTTCTCACCAATCTGCAAAACCAGTTCCAGGGAGCGACGACCGGCTGGATGACCCAGGCGCTGACACTGGCCAAGGGCCTCTTTGTCGGCCTAGCTGGCCTGGACATCGCCTGGACGGGCATCAACTGGTTGCTCAAGAAGAACGACCTCAGCGATTTCATCGCTGCCTTCGTCCTCAAGATGCTGTCGCTGGCATTTTTCTACATGCTGCTGGCGGAGGCGCCGACGTGGATCCCGATGATCATCAACAGCTTCAAGAGCGCGGGCAGTGCGGTGGGGGCGGCGTCGCCCGCCTCGGCATCCCCGGCACTGGACCCATCGACCGTGTTTGGCCAGGGATTCCGGATTTCCAACGCCATGTGGACGGCGGAGGGGAAGGTGAGTTCGTTTTTCCACCCGTTCGATTCGGTCGCCTACCTGCTGGGGACGGCCCTCGCGTCCATCATGGTGATGGCCGCCTACGCGCTCCTGGCCGTGCAAATCTTGATCACCAACGTCGAGAGCTACATCATCATCGGCGGCGGAGCCTTGCTGCTGGGGTTCAACGGCAGCAAGTGGACGCAGCCCTTCGCGGAAAAGTACTTCGGCTACGCCTTCAGCATTGGCATCAAGCTCTTCGTTCTGTACCTCATC
>JAGWNX010000068.1 GCA_028872955.1 Acidobacteriota bacterium | reverse complement strand
CAAGTCCACGCTCATCAAGCGCATCGCCGAGCTCATTAATGAGAAGGTGCTGGACGATATCTCCGACGTGCGCGATGAGAGCGACCGCGATGGCATGCGCATCGTCATTGAGCTCAAGCGCGGCGCGCAGTCTGAGATTGTGCTGAACCAGCTCCACAAGCACACGCAGATGCAGGAGAGCTTCTCCATGATCTTTCTGGCCGTGCACAACGGCCAGCCCAAGGAGCTGCCGCTCGACCACGCCATCCGCGCCTTCCTCGAGCACCGCATCGACGTCGTTCGTCGCCGCACCGCATTCCTGCTGAATAAAGCACGTGACCGCGAGCATATTCTGCTGGGCTACCAGGTGGCGCTCGATCACCTGGACAATGTGATCAAGATCATCCGGCAGTCGGCCAGCCGCGCAGCCGCCCGCGAGAACCTGTTCAGCTACTTCTCCAACAAGCGCATCAACCTGCGCGGCACCGAGCTGGCCGGCGTGACGCTGGACCCCGCCAAGTATGGCGTGGACATGACCTTCTCCGCCACCGGCACGCTCATCCTGAGCTACCGCCAGATCGACGCGATCCTCGAGCTGCAGCTCTACCGCCTTACCCAGCTCTCGATCGACGAACTGCTGAACGAGCTGCGCCAGGTGCGCGACAACATCGCCGAGTACGAGTCCATTCTGGCCAGCGAGAAGAAGCTGCGCCGGGTCATCATCAAGGAGCTGGAGGAGACGCGCGACCGCTTTGGCGACGCACGCCGCACGGAGATCATCGACGAGTCTGCCGAGCTGCAGCTCGAAGACCTGATCGCCGACGAGCAGGTGGCCGTCACCGTCTCCAACACCGGCTACCTGAAGCGCACGCCCATCTCCACCTATCGGCAGCAGCGGCGCGGCGGCACCGGCCGACTCGGAATGAAGACGCGCGAAGAGGACTTTGTCGCGCAGCTCATCATCGACTCCACGCACGCCTACCTGCTCTGCTTCACCAACAGCGGCCGCGTCTACTGGCTCAAGGTCTACGAGATTCCGGACGTAGGTGCAGCGGGCAAGGGCAAGGCCATGGCCTCGCTGATTGACCTGCAGCCGGGCGAGAAGGTCGTCACCATTCTGCCCGTGCGCGACCTGGAAGAGGAAGGCAAGTATGTGCTGTTTGCCACGCGCAACGGCACGGTGAAGAAGTCCGCGCTCAAAGACTTCTCCAACGTGATGGCGCGCGGCATTATCGCCATCAACATTGAGAAGGAAGATGAGCTGATTGCGGCGCGCGTGACCGACGGCCAGCAGATCATCTTCCTGGCGACACACGATGGCATGGCGATCCGCTTCAACGAGCAGGACCTGCGCCCCATGGGACGCCCCGCCACCGGCAACCGCGGCATCAGCCTGCGCGCCGGCGACTACGTGATCGGCGCCGCCGTTACGCCGTCGGAAGAGGCACGCAACCGCACCCGTCTGACACTGGCCGCCACCAAGGGCCTTACCCAGCAGGTGCAGGCCGCCATCGGCGAGGTAGCCGACTCCGCAGCACGGCAGCCGCTGGAGCTGGCCGAGCCCGGCGAGGTCGCCGCGCCCGCGGCCTCGCAAGAGGCGGCAGCCAAGCTGGCCAAGCTCGACGAGAAGCTCGGCCTTACCCCCTGCCTCATCCTCTCGGTCAGCGAGAACGGATTCGGCAAGCGCACGGGAGTCGACCAGTACCGGCTGCAGACCCGCGGCGGCAAGGGCGTCATCAACATGAAGACCACGCCCAAGATCGGCAAAGTGAACGCGATCAACCTGGTGGATGAGACCAGCGAGTTGATGGTGATCAGCCAGTTCGGCAAGATCATCCGCATCGACACCAAGAGCGTTCGCGCCGCCGGCCGCTCCACCTCCGGCGTCAAACTGCTGGACCTGGACAAGGACGACAAGGTAGCCGCCGCCGTAGTCATTCCACCCGACGAACGCGTGCTGCCCGAGAACGGCGAGACCGTGCAGTAAGCGGGACTGCTGCAACGGCTCAGGCAAAACAGCTTTGACATCAGGGCGCTGCTCCTACCAGCTCCGTAGGGCGCCTCCTCAAACAGCAACGGCCCGGACACTTGTCCGGGCCGTTGCTTCGTGTCCTCGTTCCTTGCGCCTTACTTGCTCTCCGGCATAATGGCGCCGGCCTTGATCCACTGCTCAATGGTGGCGATGTCGGCGTCAGAGAGCTTGGCCTTCTTGGGGGGCATCGGGCCGGGGTCCTCCGGGCCCTCGTGCTTGACCAACAGCAGCAGCAACGACTTGGCCGGATCACCCGGCACGACGGCCGGGCCATGGTGGCCGCCGGTCAACATGCCCTCGCGCGTACCCATGTTGAGACCGCCGCGGTGGAAGAGGCCGGCGTGGCACTTGTTGCAGTTCTGCTGAAAGATCGGCTCCACCCGGGTGGTAAAGAACTCCGGCTTGGTTGCGTCGCTCTGGGCGTCGCCGCCCTGTGCCCGAACGCCCGGCACAGCTGTCAAGGTCACCATGGCCAGCACCGCGGCCACGCCCATTCCTACTCGCTTCATCCTGCCTCCTATTTACCCTACAGTACACAACCACTTACCGATCAGTACACGGAACCCTGCTATACACTTACCACAAGCCTATGAACGCTTTAGGCTAGGAGTTGCTCTGGCGTCTCCGCGCCCTTACATCTCTATGCGCGCTCACGCCCCCATGGTTGTCTCTTTGGCGCTTGCCGCCATGTGTCTCTTTCCTGCCTCGGCACTGGCACGCCCGCACCGGGCGGCGGTTGCGAAGCATGGCACCCGTGCGCACGCCCAGCACATCCAGGCAGCAAAAGCTAAGACGCAGAAGCCAGCGCATAAGACGCATCGCCGCGAGCGCAGTGCTGACCCGCCAGATCCCGTGATGGTGACTCGGGTGCACAGTTGGGTCCGGCGGCATCCCCAGTCGACGCTCCGCGCTGCTGCGACACCCCAGCTTGCCCCGCAGCCAGCCACGCCCCACAACGCCACCGCAGATGACTTTCTGCGCGCAGCAGGCGGCACGCAGGTCGCCGATGCCGCCTCCACCGCAGCGGCTCCGGCCGCGCCTGCCCTGCTCTACAACAAGCGTGGACGCGTGATTATGCCGCCGCCCCTGAAGGGCTCGCACGAGATTCTGTTGCGGCAGAACCAGGTTGCAGACCAGGAGGGTCTGAACCGCGTGCAGGACGATGCCGACCTGGATAGCCTGCGCGCCCACGGACAGCTGGTGGCCCTGCCCCTGAGCAGCGCCCTCACCGTCGACGAGCGCCTGCCCTATAACCGCCGCTACACCCGGCCCTGGGCTGCGCTCTTTCTGCAGAACCTGGCCGCAGCCCACTACGCGCGCTTCCACACACCGCTCCAGGTCAACTCTGCCGTGCGCACCGTCGAGTTCCAGCAGCACCTGCAGCACATCAACGGCAACGCGGCACCGGCCGAAGGCGATATCGCCTCGCCGCACCTGACCGGCCAAGCCATTGACCTGGCCAAGCACGGCCTTTCGCTGACCGAGATTGCCTGGCTGCGCGGCTACCTGCTGCCGCTGGTGCAGCAAGGCAAGGTTGACGTCGAGGAAGAGTTCAAGCAGTCGTGCTTCCACATCAGCGTGTACAAGCGGTACCTGCCCACGCAGGGCGTACCGCAGCGCGACGTGGCCACGGCCCGCACCACGCAGACTCCCGCGCTGGCCGCAGCTATCCGCTAACCTGCAAACGCACAGCAGCTACTGTCAGACGGTCAGACGCGCTCGCGCTGGCCCGTCTTCCAGCTACGCATCGCAGCGTCGAGCACCCGCATGTTCGCTACCGCGTCCTCGCCAGATGCAGCAAAGACCTCCGTGCCATGCATCGCGCGAGCAAAGCTGTCGAGCATGAGCGTGTAGCCGTCAGCGTTGTCCACCGTCACCGTCTCCATCACGTCCCCGGCGCGGCGACGTACCAGCTCGACCGGGCGATCGACGGTCAGGCCGTTCTCGGCGATCAGGACGCCTTCGCTGCCGACCACCTCGACCAGTGTGCGGTACGGCGAGCGGCCACTGACGGTCACATCGGCAAAGATGCCACCGGTCATCTCCAGCTGCAGTGACGCCACCGCATCGACCGCGGACGAGATGGCATCGGTCCGGGCCAGCGTGCTGACGCTGCTCACCTCGCGCCCGGTGACAAAGCGCAGCGCGTCGACGCAGTGTACGCCCACGTCGGCAAGCGGCCCACCGCAGGCCAGGCCCGGGTCCATGATCCACCGGCGCTGCGAGCTGGCAGCCGGGTAGGTGAACTGAGCGTGTGCCAGCTGCGGCTCGCCGATGTTGCCGGCTGCGATCTGCTGCTGCAGCCAGACGAGGCTGCGGTTGTAGCGGAAGTTCTGTCCCACGCCATACAGCATCCGGGCGCGCTGCGCTGCCGTCACCATGGCTGCCGCATCGGTCGCATTCATGGCCACTGGCTTCTCGCACAGCACAGCCTTGCCGCTGGCGACGGCCAGTTGCAGGTCGTCGAGGTGCATCGCATCGGGCGAGGTGATAAAGACGGCATCGACCTCTGGAGAGGCGCACAGGGCCTCGCGCGTGGCAAACACGTGCGGTATGCCGAACTCCGCCGCATTGGCTGCTGCGGCCGCGGCATCCCGACGCCACAGGCCAACCAGCGTCGCCTGCGTGCACTGGCGAAAGGCCGGGACGAGCCGCCGAATCGCATGGTGGCCGAAGCCAAGGATTGCAAAGCGCACCGGTGCCTGTGCCATCGCTGCTCTACCTCCGCAATGTGTAACTGGTTTAGTGCGCGTCGTTCTTGAAGATCTGTTCGGCCAGGTAGTTCTCTACCTTGGCCTGGTCACGCAACATCTCAAAGTAGGCGTTCTTCAACAGCTGCGAGCGGCCATCATGCAGTTGCTGGCGGATGGCCTGCTGCACGCGCGGATCGCTCACATCACGCTGTCCGGCGGGCTCGCGCGCAATCAGCTTATAGATCGCATAGCCCATGGGCTTTTTGCTCTGCTCATCCAGCATGGGCAGAATATCGGTAATCTGTCCTGCCTTCAGCCGGGTGATCGCGGCGTAGATGGCCGGATCCGCATGCATCTGCGACTCAGAGACGAAGCCCATGTCGCCACCGTTCGGTGCCGTCTCCGGACGCTCCGAGAAGTTCATCGCCAGCGTGCCAAAGTCTTCGCCCGCATCCAGCCGATTCTTCAGCGCCTGAATCTTCTTGCGCGCCTCAGCGTCGTTCGTCGCCTTGCTGTTCTGCAGGTTTCCGGGCTGCGGCGAGGGGACGCTGGTCACCTGAATCTGCGCCAGGTGATACTGCGCCTCGATCAGGTTGAACTCTGCCTTGTGCTGGTTGTAGTAGTTCGTCACATCGGCGTCGGTGACGGTGATCTTCGAGTTGATCTCTTTGTTCAGCAGCTTCTCAATCGTCAGCGAGCGGTGCAGGTCGTGCTTCAGATCGTCCAGCGTCTCTTTACTGGCGCGCAACTTGTCGTTGAACTGGTCCTCAGTGTAGGGCGCCTTCATCTCGGCCAGCTTGGCATCCACCTCTTCATTGGTGGCCGTCAGGTTCATCTTGGCCGCGCGCTGCTGCACAATCTCTTCGTCGATCAGCTCGCGCAGCACGTTCAGCCGCAGGGCATCGGCCTGCTCCTTGGTGGGCTGCTGTTGCTGCTGTGCCTCGCCCAGCTGGGTGGCAAAGGCCTTCTCCATCTCGGCGTGCATAATCGCCTTGCCGTTGACCGTAGCCACCACATCGGCGTTGGGAGTGCGGTTACAGCCGGCCAGCGGCAGCAACGCCGCCAGCGCAAAGGCAAGGACGCGGGCAGCAGTCACCGGCGTGTGTTCCATTGTGTCTCTATCCATCGTTGCAACCTTCATCGTCACGGCTCGCTTCCCTGCCTTCAATTTGAGCTGCCGGGCTTTGTCGCCGGACCTGTCGTACTGCCTGCTGGCGGAGCGGCAGGCGCCTTCAATCCCTCAGCCTGCAGCGCGCCGTCGATCATTCCATAAACGTCATCCAGCGGAACTGCCCCTTCCAGCTTCTCGCCGTTGATAAACAGGGCAGGCGTCGAGTCTACACCTAAATCCTCACCCTGCTTCATGGACTCCCGTATCTGCGTCTCGTCCTGCCGGGCGACACAGGCATCCAGCGTCTGCAGGTTTGCCTTCTGTCGCGTGCCCTCTTCATGAGTCAGGGCGTCCAGAGCCTCGTTTGCCTTGGCCAGGCTCTTCTCTTCACCGCCGAACTCCGCCGCGTGCAGGTGGATGAAGTCGACCAGGTTCCAGTAGCCGGTGGTGCTCTGCGCTGCCATACAGTTTACGTCCACGGCAGCGTGCATAGCCCACGGATGCTGACTGAGCGGGAAGTCTCGATACACCACACGCACCTGGTCCTTGTAACGATCCATCACGGCAGGGAACAGCTGCGCATGCATCCTGGCACAGAACGGGCACTCCAGGTCATCAAACACCACAATGGTCACCGGAGCGGATGCGCTGCCGCCGCGCGCAGGCCGGCCTGTGGCAGAGACCAGGTCCTTCGGATCTTTGCTGATGTCGAACTTGGTGAACTGCGCCAGCGTCTTGCCGTCATCGGAGATGAGGAAGGTGCGCGGCTGGCTCGTCTTGCCCTCCGCAGAGAAGCTGATGGAGACCGCCTTGTAGCCGGGCATCTCACTCGGACCAACGGTGCCGAAGATCAACTTGTACTCCGGCGGAACGTTGGAGCGCGAACGGATCAGCACCTCAATCCTGCGCTGCAACTGCGGCGAGAGCGGCGAGCCTGCGGCCTCTGGCGCTTGTGCGCGACAACCTGTCACCAACAATGCGGCACACAGCAGCGCCATCTGTAACTGCTTCCAAGGCATCGGCACAATACCTCATTATCGCATGCAGCCGGGCCGCAGCAGGCCTGCCCGGGCCTAGAACAGACGCTCCGCCCGCTTTAGATTTCCGGCCGTACCAATATTGGCCAGCGTGAAGTTGAATCGGTACACGCTCTCGTTACGCGCCGAGCCCAGCTCATACTTGCGGTACTCCACGCTCAGCCCGCAGCAGTCCCAGTTGTAGGAGGTCTCCAGCGTGCCGTACTCGACCGTGCCCAGAATCAGGTCCAGCCCGGCGTTGGCGCCCACGCTCAGCCCGCGCTTGGTGGGCGCACCATACCCCGCCAGAATGCGCAATTGATTAAAGTCCGAGGTCGCCACCGAGACCCCTTGCGAGTACGACCGGCCCGGTGCGCTGAGGCGTGCAAAGCTCAGCCCCCCAAAGACGTCATCCTTGTGGAAGTCCACCAGCAGATTGTTGGAGGTGAACTTCTTGGCGCCGGTGTCCAGGTCAAAGTCCCACTCCACGTCCACCTTCTCGGTCGGCGCAAAGCGAAGCCGCGAGATCAACGGCGAGATGGCGCGCGGCTCCGTCAGAAACGCGACGCCCGAGAGGTTGAGCGTCGTGTCAAAAATATTGCGGCGTCCATTGACGACTGCCCCGCCGAACGACTCGTCGAAGAAGTACTTCTGGGCAAGCTGCCATGTAATCCACTCGCGACTGCCACAGTCCCACTGCTGCCCGTTGGCCGGCACGTCGCCGGCATCCTTCACGCGCTCGGCCTCCGGCTTCAGGTCGGCCGCAGTACAGGGAGCGGCGCGGCGAGGCTTCAGGAAGAGCCGCTGCACGGTGCCGTACTCCAGCTCGCGGGTGTTGCTCACCACGTCCACGGCGTCGAAGCGCAGTACGTTCTTAAAGCTGTTGACGCCGCCAACATAACGCAGATTCAGGCTTGGCTCAATCGTGTGGCGCACCGCCGTACCAAAGAACCGCTGTGTGAACGGTGAGTCGAACGTGCGCTCCAGCACCGGGGCACGCAGGTCCAGCCCGACCTCAACATCCCCACGGCCCAGTGGGGCTGTGCTCTGTACCGGAGGCGCGGGCGTACCTTGGGGAGGTGTCTGGCGGCTGCGGCTGTAGAACGTCTCGCGCACGCCGACACTGGGCAGCAGGCTCCAGCCGCGCAGTTGTACCGGGTACGAGAGCATCGGGTGCACGTCCAGGCGCTCCACCACGCCGCTGGTCGCGAAGTTCGGCTCCACACGCTTCAGTCCGGCTGCCGTGCTCTCAAGGCTCCAGCGTAATCCGGAGATGCCCAGCGCATGATCCATCGCCGCAAACTCAACCGACGGCAGGTGGAAGATCTTGATCTCCTGGCCCTGCGTGGTGCCCACCGGGATGCGCTTCAAACCCTGATACTTGTCCGTAAGTGCCGAGACCACGTAGCCGCCGGACTGGTGTTGTGCGTAGGCGACGGAGAGAATGTCCGTCGAAACAGCCTGATTAAAGTTCTCGGTAAACGCCTCGCGATACGGGTAGGAGCTGAGGTACTCCGCCGTAGCGGCCACGCGCGTGTTGCCGCTCAGGTCGTGACGCCCGGCAAAGGTCACGTCTTCACCACCCTGGTTCACGAAGCTACCGCCCGTGTAGTAGCCACGATCCAGCAGACCGCTGTAGTGGGCCATCGCAAAATCGTCGCCGTAGCCTTTGAAGCGATAAGTCGCCATCTGCTCCCAGCCACGCAGGGAGAAGTACTGTGCCCCGACGGTAAGGTCCTGGCTGCGGCCTAGTGCAAAGTAAATCTGCTCGCCCAGCACCAGGCCCTTGGTTGAGGACTCGCCCACCACGGGGATGAGCAATCCGCTCTGCCGATCCGTCACATCCACCGGCTGCGTCACGTAGGGCAGGTACAGCAGCGGGATATTGAGCAGCCGGAAGACGCTGTTGCTGGCCCGCGCCATCTCGCTATCCACCGTAAACTTGCTCGCCGAGAGCACCCAGTCTGGATGATCCAGCCGGCAGGAGGTCACCGTTCCTCCATACACCTCGTAGGCCTGCGGACCAGTCTTGACGACTCTGCGACCGGAGAAGAGAAACGGATTGCCGTTGGCATACACCAGACGACCGGCACCGGGCTTGATGCCAACCGACCCGGTCACGTTGTCGAAGCTGCCGCGCTGGGTTTTGACGTTGAGCGTGCCGCGAGTCGCGTAGAGCAGCTCATCATTCCGGCCGCCGCTGGCCACGATGTGTCCGGTTGCGGTTACCTCTCCGGACTCCGTGTCGTACTCCACGTGATCTGCGGCAAAGGTGCGGTCGCCGTAGCGCAACACCACGTGGCCATCCAGGGTGTAGTGGCCATCCCGCTCGCTCTGCTGGTCTGCCTCAATCACAACGGTGCTGGTGCCGGCCGGTGGAGGCAGCACGGTCGCTACGGGAAAGCCGGCCTCGGGCGGGGACTCCGGTGCGCTGGCAGCAGCAGGTGTCGGCACCGGTGCCTCAGTCGTCAACGCCTGTGCCGCTGCCTGCGGATGACGTAGCGCAGTCACCATGATAGTTATGAAGAAGTAAAGGACGCACAGCCGCTTACCGGCGTAACTCCGGCGAAACCCTTGCACCATGCCTGGTTCAACTCGCAATCCCGTCAGCTCCATGCTTGCGCTGCGAACCCGGGCCGCCCGGAGGCACCGAACCACCTGCCAGGGCACCGCTTGCGCCAACTTGTCCGCCTCACTGCCAGCACTCTTTGAGGCTAACCGATTTTCTCCCAACCCGGCATAAGGTTTCCGCTCCATGAGTTCTGCACAGCTTGATTATCAGCACCCGGCCAACGCCGACCCCGCCGAACTCGACCCTGCACCCTTCGCGCTGAAGCAGCAGGCGGCAGAGCGCATCGCCGCGCACCGCGCCCGCCGCCAGCGCACCACGCCGCCCGCCCGGCCAGCTGCTGCAAGCGCCACACCCGCCCGCGCACGTGCTGAACGCATCGCCGCCGCCGTGGCGGAGCGCTACGCCCGCTCCCAGACCTATCGCGCCTACCTGGCAGCGGAGGCCGAGCGCGCCATTGACCAGGCCAACGCCGCCGCTGACGTGGCGCTCCGCAACGCCGAGGCCGTCGCCGAGGCACAGTACTCGCTGCTGGCCTCGCTGGAGCAGGCACCCACGCCAGAGCCGCTCGCCGGGCCAATGCCGATCCCCGTCGAGCCACCCCGGCCCGTTACCTACGTGGAAGCCACGGCCGCTGCCCCGGTGCAACCAGCCAGCCTGCCCGAGCCTGCCACGCTGGCAACACGGCCCGTCGCTGCTGGCATCTCCGTGCGCCTGGCCGAGGCACTGCCCGTGCCGCCGACCACGCTGGACGGCATCTCCACCAACGCCGTGCTGGAGGCCCCTCTGACCGTGTTTGAAGAGGAGCGCCTCGCCCTGGAAGAAGAGATTGCCTTCCGCCAGGCACCTGTATTTGAACCTATCGAGCCGCCGCAGGAGATTCCCGCCAATCTCATCGAGTTCCCGCGCCAGCTGGTGGCACCGCGCAGGGCACGGCCCCGCCTGGCTGAGGGCCCACTCGCCGATGCCCCGGCAGACGACGCCGCGAGCCAGCTGCGCATCTTCGAGGTCCAGGCCAGCCAGATTCAGACCAGCGCCTCCACCGCGGAGACGGTGACCCCGGAGTGGACTTCCATCCTGCTGGGCGCACATCCCGCCGCAGCCGATCTGCCCCAGGCAGAGCTGGCCCACGACTACCTGTTGGAGCCGCGCGCCCACCTGCAGCAGGGGCTGGACCACATCCCCCAGACGGCCCCGGTTACGCAGCGCCTGATGGCCGCCGCAGTGGACAGCTGCCTTGTGCTGGCGTCCTTTGTCGGCTTCACGGGCGTCTTCGCCCTCACCGCCGGGCACATCCTCATTGCTCGCGCCGCGCTGCCCGTGCTGGGCGTCGCCGCATGTGCCGTGCTGCTGACCCTGGCTATCGCGTACCAGCTGCTGTGTTTCACCTTCGCCGATGCCACCGTCGGCATGCGCTACGCACGCCTTGGGCTGTGCACCCTGTCCGATGACAATCCCACCCGCAGCCAGATGCGCCGCCGCGTGTGGGCCCTGCTGATTGCAGGCTGCCCGCTGGGGATCGGACTGTTGTGGGCCGCGCTGGATATGGACCGGCTGGGCTGGCATGATCGCATCTCCCGCATGTACCCGCGCGCGTACTAGCCCGCTCCGGGGCACATTACCCCAACACAAAGGCGGAGCCCGAGGGCTCCGCCTTTGCCTTGCATGCAGCGATGGACTTAGAACGTGGTGCTGACCGTCAGGCGCAGCGTCTTACGCGGCTCACGCAGGGTGTAGTCCGCCCCATACAGCTGGACTGCCTGCTGGTAGCTGTACTGTCCGGCACCGTTGTTGGGGAAGTAGTTCTGGAAGCACTCCGTAACCGTGTTGGTGCAGGTATTGGGCACGGCCAGCTGCTGCGGAACATCCTTGTACAAACGCAGCGGATTGTAGGCGTAGAAGATGCGGAACGGCGCATTGACGATCGGAAGGATCACCTGCAACTCCGCACCGTTGGACATGCGTGGTACGAAGTTGGTGCCCGGAACCGTCTTCAACTGCTGCGGAAACGGCGGCGTAACCTGTGAGCCGCCGAAGCAGGCACCGTTGACCACTGTGGGGCAGCCGTAGAGCTGGCTCTGCATCGCTGCCTGTCCCGCGACGCTCTGCAGCAGCTGCCCGGGCTGAAGATTGAAGTTCAGTCCGAAGTCCGTGAAGAAGGCAAACGTCACCTGATTCATGATCGGTATACGGTACTCCAGATTCGTGGTGACCTGCGTGTCCGAACCGACCGAGACAAGGCGATAGACAGGAATCGGAATCTGCACGTTGCCCAGGGTCGGATTGGTCGGATCGCGAGGCACCGTCGTGCCGTCCGGGTTGGTCAGGTTGAACAGAACCGTCGTGGGAATGAACGTATAAGGCGAGGACGAGCGGACGTCAAAGCCGCGCAGATCCTGTTCGCCACCGCCATACAGACGATTGGTGGGCGGGGCGACCTCGCCACCAAAGCCGTTGACGTGCGCCACCTGGGCGCGGAAGCCAAGAACGTTATGCCCCTCGCGCGAGAACTTCAGCAGCTTCATCGGCTTGAACTGGCGATAGCTGACCACCGGCGAGAAGTACTTGACGTTGCCACCCGCGCCTGCCACCTGCAGCGCAACGTTCAGGTCGCGACCGGAGTGCGGACCAACGGCACGGTCCAGGCTGGAGTACGAGAAGCTCGGTGTAATCGTCGACGTAATGATGCCGTCCAGCTGGTTCTGCCCCTGCACACCTGAGCGGAAGGCCAGCGACTGGAAGACGTTGCGCGTGTTGTCGTTGAACGTGGTCACCGACGAGCGCGACAGCTGGTACGAGACACCGATGCGCGTGACGCCAGACTTCGCGAACAGGTGCCGCAAGGGCTCCTGGAACGAGAGGTTGAAGCCCTTGGTGGTCGTGTTGTAGTTCGTCAGCAGAGACTGCTGCGCGTTGGTCAGATTCAGACTCTGATTGTTCGAGATCTGGTAGCTCTTTGCCGGGTTGTAGTCGTACTTGCTGTCGAAGACCTGAATGCCAAGCGAGATGGGCTTGTTGCGCAGGTAGGGCTCCGTAAAGCCGAAGCTCAGGTTGCGCGAGAGATCGCCGATGTTGGCCTGCACGGAGAGCGTCTCACCCAGGCCGAGGAAGTTGTTGGTCTCATAGTTCGCGCCCAGGAAGGTGCCCGTGTTGCCGCTGATGCCGCCGTTCAGGCCGATGGAGTTCTTGCCCTTCTCCTTCAGCTTCAGCAGCAGATCCACTGTGCCGTCGTCGGCATTCAGGCGGCTCTCGGAGTCCTGATCCACCTTGAGCGCCTCAAAGTAGTTCAGCTGGTTCAGGCGCATGATCGACAGCTCCCACAGGCGGCTGTTGTACTGCTGACCCTCTTCCAGCAGCAGCTCGCGGCGGATCACCTTGTCGCGGGTGATGGTGTTGCCCGTGAACTCGATGCGCGAGACGTAGAACTTCTTGCCCTCGTCCACTTCGATATTCAGATACACCAGCTTCTTGGCGTCGTCCACGCGCGGAATCGGGGTGCCTACAAAGTTGATGTAGCCCAGCTCGCCATACGCCTTGCGCAGCTGCTCCAACCCCTTGCCGAACTGGGTGGCGTTGAAGTATTCGCCATCCTTGTTGGCAAACTGTGCGCGCAACACCTTGGTGTTGGTCACATCCTTCATGCCGCTGAAGGTGATGCCGCCCAGGCGATAGCGATCTCCTTCCTCGACCGGCATCAGCAGATCGATGCGCTTGCCCTTGGAGGGGCGCAGCGTGAAGGGATTCAATCCGCCGGCATCGCGAATCTTGGTGGCCGGCTCGCTGGTCAGCGCCTTGAAGTAGCCGCGATCGCGATAGGCCTGCCGAACGCGCTCCGTATCCTCGTCCATCTTGCTGGCATCAAAGGTGCGAGCAAACAGATTCTCCAGCAGGATGGAGTGCGGAATCCCGATCGGCCGCAGGTTCTTCATCGCATAGCGCAGCGTGCGCGACGGCACGTTGTTGTTGCCCTGGAACTCAATCTTGCCGACCTTGACCGTGGGACCTTCCTTCACGGAGAAGGTAATGGAGACGGCCGCGGGCGGAATGGTCTTGACCTCGGTCTTGACCGTGGCAAACTGGTGGCCGTGCTCGGCCAGCAGGCTCTTCAACGTCACCTCGGCCTTCTTGATCTTGGTGGGGTCGTACTGGCTCTCCACCGTCAGGCCGAGCTTCTCTTTCTTGAAGCGGTCAAGAATGTCTGACTGCGAGACCGCATTGACGCCTTTGTAGTTGATCTCGCGGATCGTGGGCTTCTCGCGGACGTACACCACCAGCTGCACGCACTTGTTGGTGTCGACGCGCTCAATGCGCACATCGTCAAAGTATCCGGTGTTCCACAGCGAGTTGAAGTCGCGCTCCACCACCTGCGGGTCATACAGATCGCCCTCGCGACTGAACAGACGCGCCAGCACCGACTCCTTGGGAATCCTGCGGTTGCCGATCACCTGCGGCGCACAAAGCGGCAGCGACTCTGCCGATGCGCCAGCCGTGTAGTTGGTCTGCCCAAACGCCCCCGGTGCTGTCGCCACTCCCAGCCCCAACACCAGCAGGGCTACGGAAAGACCCGCCCGGCTCGAGCGCGGACGCACCAGCCTGGCAAACCTCTTCAGGGAGCTTCCGCTCACTCGATCTACGGTAAAGATACGCACACCCTCACTGCTCGAAAAATCGCACCCGTCAGACCTGCTGGGGACAGTCTCTGATTATATGGGAGCACCCGGCCAGTTAGCGAGTTTGACTCAACGATTTGCCGCCCGCAGGGGCTCGGGAACCACCCTCCGGACCTCGACCAGGGTGGAGTAGAAGGTCGCCCCGGCACCCAGGTCCGTCAGCCGCTCGCTGGTCAGGGCGTTCACATTGCCGGTGGCGGGGCCCACAGTCCGGTTACGATCCAGGGTAGCGGCCACCACGCCCGCCCCCACGGTAGACGTGACTGCAGCGCGCAAAACGATGCGTCCGCGCGAGTTCCACACCTCGACCGGGTCGCCGTGCTGAATGCCGCGCGCGGCGGCGTCCTCGGCACTGATCTCCAGCACTTCCTCGGTATCGGCCTCCATCTGCCGATGCACCGCCGTGTTGGTAAAGGTACTGTTCATGTAGTTGTCAGCCTTGCGGGGCAGAAACTCCAGCGGAAACTCGGTAGCGTTCGCACGCGACTCCTGGGGCGCGCGGAAGACAGGCACGGGCACCAGCTCGCCCCGGCCGCTGGGTGTGCGGAACCAGCTGGCGTCGGCAAAGGGCCGGATGGAGCCATCCGCCGCGCGCGGCAGCTGCATCTCCATGCGCCCGTCGCGCTCCAGCTGCTGGCGCGTTACCCCGCCAAACCAGGCATGGCCGCTGGCCAGCGCCTGGTCGATCAAGGTGTCTTCGTCCTCCGCAAAGCAGGACTCCTCAAAGCCCATCCGTTTCGCCAGTGCGGCAAACAACCGCACATTGCTCCACGCCTCGCCCAGCGGGGCGATGGCCGGCTGGCTGAGCTGCACAAAGTAGTGCCCATAGGCCCCCTGCACGTCTTTGGTCTCCAGAAAAGTCGGCGCCGGCAGCACCACGTCGGCATAGTCTGCGGTATCGGTCAGGAACTGCTCATGCACTACCGTAAACAGATCGTCGCGCTGCAGCCCGCGCAGCACGGCGTTCTGGTTCGGTGCCACGGCTGCAGGGTTGGAGTTGTACACAAACAGCGCCTTCACCGGCGGGCCGTCGCCTGCGCGGGAGCCCAGCTCCGTAAGCGCATGGCCCAGCGCACTCATGTTCACCACCCGTGCCGGCCTCGCCAGCGGACTGCTGTGCATCAGCCCCGGCATCTGCAGCGCCTCATTCGCGAACGGGAACGCGCCGGAGGTGGAGAGCTGCAGGCCGCCGCCCAACTGCTGCCACGCACCCGTCAGCAGGGGCAACATGGCCACCGCCCGCACTGCGGTGCCACCGTTCTCGCTGCGCTGCACGCCGTAGTTCAGCCGGATGACCGCTGCCCGGCCGGTTCGGCGCCAGCAGGTGGCGTACTCCACGGCCAGCCGCTCAATGGTGTCCGCCGCCACGCCGGTCACCCGTGCTGCCGCCTCGGGCGCGTGCTCCGGAAGCAGCGCGTGCGCGCGCAACTCGGCAAATCCGTGCGTGCAGCGGTCCAGGTACGCGCGATCCTCCAGCCCCTGCTGCAGGATGACGTGCATCATGCTGAGCGCCAGCAGACCATCCGTGCCCGGTCGCACGGCAATGTGCTCGTCTGCCGCGGCTGCTGTGCGCGTGCGATACGGGTCAAGGACCACCAGCCGCGCCCCCTGGCGCCGGGCCGCCTGGACAAACGGCCACAGGTGGATGTTGTTGCCGTGAATATTTGCGCCCCACGCCAGGATCAGCCCGGCATGGGCAAACTGCTGCGGCTCTACCCCCAGCCGCACACCGTAGACCTGCGTCAGCGCCTGCCCGCCGGCCTCGGAACAGATGGTTCGATCCAGCTGAGACGCCCCCAGGCGATGAAAGAAGCGGCGATCCATGGAGCCGAAGCCCAGCTTGCCGATGGTGCCCGCGTAGCTGTAGGGCAGGATGCTCTCTGGCCCATACTGGTCGCGGATCGCACCCAGCCGGGCCGCGATCAGATCCAGAGCCTCGTCCCAGCCGATGCGCTCAAACGCCTCCGCCTCGCGACCCTTCACGCCGCCATAGCCGACCGGCCCCTTGGGCACGCCCGCGCGCCGCCGCATCGGGTACAGCAGACGCTCCGGCGAGTAGACGCGGTCCAGGTACTTCGCGACCTTGCCGCACAGGAATCCCTGCGTCACCGGATGCGTCGGATCGCCCTGCACCTTGATGGCGCGCTGGCTGGCCGTATCGACCGTCACCAGCACCGCGCAGGAGTCTGGACAATCGTGCGAGCACACCGCACGAACCACTCGCGTCTCGGCCATAGGCACCTTCCCACCGCTATTTTATGCTCGGCGAAGGTTGCCTTTTTCGCTGCGCCCGCAGTACCGTTGCCACATCGACAACCTGCGCTATGGCAAACTTGGTCAGCTCACCGAATCGCCTGGAGGCCCTCTCAGAC
>JAGWNX010000067.1 GCA_028872955.1 Acidobacteriota bacterium | reverse complement strand
GTTTGTCATGAACTACAGCGGCGCGACAGGCACTCTCGGGCTTGCCTTCGCCTCCAGCGGCCGCCTGTTTCCATTCTTCAGTCCACTCATGGGCTGGCTCGGGGTATTCCTCACCGGGTCAGACACGTCGGCCAATGCGCTGTTCGGCAACCTGCAGGTGGTCAGTGCCGGACGGCTCGGCCTGAGCCCGGTGCTCATCGCGGCAGCCAACTCTGCCGGAGGCGTGATGGGCAAAATGATCAGCCTGCAGACGATCGCCGTGGCCGCGGCGGCGACCGGCATGCCAGTGGCAGAGCAGGCGCGGCTCTTCCGCTTCACCCTGAAGCACAGCATCCTGCTGGCCGCGGTCGTCGGCGTTGAAGTGTTGCTGTTTGCTTCCGTACATTGGTAACAACACCTGCGAGGCCACGTTTGCTCCCTACCGCTATTCTCGACGAGTTGCGCAACGCTGTGGGCGACCATGGCGACGGCCCACAACGCAGCGTCATCACGGCGCAGAACCAGCTGCAGACGTATGAGTGCGACGGCCTGACGAACTTTCGTGTGCTGCCCGCAGCCGTCGTGCTGCCTGCCAACGCGCAGCAGGTGCAGGCCGTGGTGCAGGTCTGCGCGCGGCATGGCATTCCGTTTGTGGCGCGCGGTGCAGGCACAGGCCTGAGCGGCGGCGCACTCCCCGTCGAGGGAGGCGTGGTCCTCAGCTTTGCGCGCATGAACCGCATCCTGGAGATTGACCTGGCCAATCAGCGGGTCATCGTGGAGCCCGGCGTCATCAACACCCACGTGACGGACGCGGTCGCCGCGCAGGGCTACTTCTTTGCGCCCGACCCCTCATCCCAGACCGTCTGCACGCTCGGGGGCAACATTGCAGAGAACTCCGGCGGCGCGCACTGTCTGAAGTACGGCTTTACCACCACGCACGTCGTCGCTATGGATGTGGTGCTGCCCTCTGGCGAAGTGGTTACGCTGGGCTCGAGCGCGCCCGATGCCCCCGGTTACGATCTGCTTGGCGTCTTCGTGGGCTCTGAGGGCACACTCGGCGTGGCGACACGCATTACGCTGCGCATTGTGAAGCGGCCCGAAGCGGTGCAGGTGCTGCTGGCGGCCTTTGATACTGTTGCCGACGCTGCGCAGACTGTCTCGGACGTGATTGCGGTCGGCATGCTGCCTGCGGCCATGGAGATGATGGATCGCCTCTCGGCAGCTGCCTCTGAGGCGGCGGCACACCCCAACTACCCCGTCTGCGAAGCCCTGCTGCTGATAGAGCTGGACGGCCCGGAGACTGAGGTGAACGCGCAGATGCAGCAGGTGACCGAGCTGTGCCAGCGCAACCGATCGTGGGAGGTCCGCGTGGCCAGGACAGCCGCCGAGCGCGCACTCATCTGGAAAGGCCGCAAAGCCGCATTC
This sequence comes from Acidobacteriota bacterium, assembly GCA_028872955.1. Lineage (GTDB taxonomy): Bacteria > Acidobacteriota > Terriglobia > Terriglobales > Acidobacteriaceae > Edaphobacter. The sequence continues at coordinate 15,118 of JAGWNX010000067.1, read as the reverse complement.
GCCGCCATGGGCCGCATCTCGCCTAACTACATTGTGCAGGATGGCGTCATTCCACGCACGGCCCTGCCGGAGGTGCTGGACGAGATTGCACGCATGGCCGCTGAGGTGAACCTGCGCGTGGCCAATGTCTTTCATGCCGGCGATGGCAACCTGCATCCCATGGTGCTCTACGATCAGGCCATCCCCGGGCAGGAGGAGATCGCGCTCGATCTCTCCTACCGCATTCTGTACCTGTGCGTCGATCGCGGCGGCTCCATCACCGGCGAGCACGGCGTGGGCAAAGAGAAACAGCAGGCCATGGGGTACATGTTTGCCGAGCCTGATCTCGATACCATGCAACGCGTCCGCTGCGCCTTTGACCCCGCCAGCCTGGCCAACCCGGGCAAGGTCTTTCCTACGCCGCGCCTGTGTGGAGAGAAGGCCGGTCCCTACACCCAGCATCCGCTGCAGGCCGCGGGCATTGCGGAGATCTTCTAGCCATGGAACAGGTCGTCACCCCGACAAACCTAGAGGAGCTCTCCAGCCTGCTGCGAACCTGCAACCAGCAGCAACGCGCGGTGGAGATCCTTGGCGCAGGCACGCGTCGCCACTGGGGCAACCCTGTCGCAGCCACACTTGGCATCCAGACCACCGGGCTGAGCGGCGTGCAGGAGCACAGCTGGCAGGACCTGACCGCGACCGTGGCTGCCGGTACACCGTGGAGCACCATGCAGCAGGCACTGGCGCAACATGGCCAATGCGTCGCACTGGACCCGCTCTTCGCCACCCGCAGCACGGTCGGCGGCGTGGTCGCGACGAACGACTCCGGCGCGCTTCGTCTGCGTTACGGCAGTCTGCGCGATCTGATCATTGGCATCACGCTGGTGCTCGCCGATGGCACGGTGGCACGTTCCGGCGGCAAGGTGGTCAAGAATGTAGCCGGCTATGACCTGCAAAAGCTGATGACCGGGGCCTACGGCACGCTGGGCGTGATTGCGGCCGTCAACTTCCGTCTGCATCCGCTGCCGCGCAGTGTGGCCAGCTGGACCGTCGGGGCAACAGAGATTGCGCCGCTGGATGCCTTGCGCCACGCGCTCGCAGACTCCACCCTGGTGATGGAGGCGCTGCAACTCCGCACCACATCCTCCGGCTTCGCGCTGGATGTGCAGTTTGGCGCGCTGGCCTCCACCCTGCAGGATCATGCGGAGCGATTGCACTTCCTGGCCCGCCCGCTGCAGCCGGTTCCCGCGGCTGCCGAGGTCTGGCAGCTGCGTGAGCAGCTCTTTGCGCCGGAACAAGCAACGGCCAAGGTTACATGTCAACCGGCCCAGCTGGCCGCGCTGCTGCCGCTCATCGCCAACTCCGGTGGCACTGCCGTTGCGCAGCAGACTGGCACGCTGCTGGCCGCGCTGTCTGCCCAGCCTGGGCTGGTTACGCAACTCCGCCAGCGTGCCGAGCAGCTGGGCGGTGCTTTGCAGCTGCTGGCCTGGCCTGCGGAGGTCGCCGAGGCTCCGCCGCGCTGGAGTGAGCCGCGTGGCGCGATCGCACTGATGCGCGAAATCAAGCGCCAGTTTGATCCCCAGTCCATCCTCAATCCCGGCCGCTTTGTGGGGGGTATCTGATGCATTCGCACGACACCTCAGCTGTACTGCCTGTGCTGCAGAGCCAGCCTGGCTTTGACGCGCACCACGCGCCGGATAAGGCGCTGCTGGCCGACTGCGTCCACTGTGGCTTCTGCCTCTCCTCCTGCCCTACCTACGTCCTGTGGGGCGAAGAGATGGATTCGCCACGGGGGCGCATCTACATGATGCAGAAGGTTGCCAACGGCCAGGCACCGCTCGACGCCGAGTTTGGCCGACACATGGACCAATGCCTGGGCTGCATGGCCTGCATGACGGCCTGCCCCTCTGGCGTGCAGTACAACAAGCTGATTGAGGACACACGCGGCCAGGTGAATCGCGGCATTCCGCGCGAGAGCAGTGACAGTCTCTTCCGTCGTTTGTTGTTTGCAACCTTCCCTTATCCAAAGCGGTTACAAATACTGGCTGCGCCGCTGTACCTCTACCAGCGCAGCGGGTTGCAGCGGCTGGTGCGCGGCTCTGGCTTGCTGCGTCTGCTGCCGCAGCGGCTGCGTGCCATGGAGTCGCTGTTGCCCACGGTGCCCTCGCTCCTGCCCCGGCGGGTTGCGCGCCACCATGTGGCCCAGGGTGCGGGCGCAGGCCAGCTTGCGGGCAAGGCGCGGTTGCGTGTTGCCATGCTGGAGGGCTGCGTGCAACAGGTCTTTTTCAGCCGCGTCAACCAGGCCACCGCACGCGTGCTGGCCGCGGAGGGGTGTGAGGTGATCGTGCCGGAGGAGCAATCCTGCTGCGGAGCCCTGATGGTGCACTCCGGTGTGGAAGATCAGGCTCTCGCCATGGCGCGCGCCACCATCGCCCGGTTGGAGCAAGCGAATGCGGATGTGATCGTCATCAACGCTGCGGGCTGCGGCTCCACCATGAAGGAGTATGGCTACCTGTTGCGCGATGACCCGGCCTGGGCGGCCCGCGCCGCTGCCTTCTCCTCGCGGTGTAAAGATATCGCCGAGGTGCTGAGTGAACTGTCTCCGCAGGCTCCGCGCCATCCCTTGCCGCTGCGTGTTGCCTATCAGGATGCCTGCCACCTGCGCCACGCACAGGGCATTGTTGCGGAGCCGCGCCAGTTGCTCGGCGGCATTCCCGGGCTCCAAGTCGCTGAGATCGCGGAGGCGTCGCTCTGCTGCGGCTCTGCCGGCGTCTACAACCTGCTGCAGCCAGAGGCAGCGCAGCAACTGGGCGATCGCAAGGTCAGCCATCTGCTTGCGGCACGCGCACAGGCGGTCGTCTCTGCCAATCCCGGTTGCCTGCTGCAGCTCATGAGCGGTCTGCGTCGCCAGGGAGCCGCAGATATGCCTGCCTTCCACATGGTGGAGCTGCTGGATGCTTCGATCCGCGGCGTCTCGGTCGAGCAACTGCTCTCCTCGAGCACCCCCGGCTAGGCCATCTTCCCCGCAGCGGCGCCTGACTGGTGCACAGTCCACTGCATGGCACGGTGTGACAAAGTGGGCGACCAGTAGGGTAGTATCGCCTGTTTGCCTTGGATCCCAGCTGCAGCGCCCCGGCATGTCTTCTGGCACGCAGTGCGCAGTGTTTTCAGTTGCTTCTAACTAAATCACCCAGGGGCAAGACTTGCCGTGTTTGGGCTCGTATCGGATCATCTGGAAATTGATTGCCTATTGACACTCATAGGTCAGACCAGTAACAATTCTCGTCGGTTTATATCCAGTCCACTTGTGTCCAGGCTGCCTTGCCACCGCGCGATTCAACTCTGCGGACAGGCAACGCATTTCACTCCGGATACAAGTTGGGTCGGCTGACTCCATGCTCCACACGGCATACCAATGCAAGCGTGCCGGTGGCTAACCAACAGTGTTCCATTTTTGAAGGAAGCCAAGATGACTCTGCGTAAGAAATCACTCTTCATGCGGCCGACCCTGTACGTTGCGCTTGCCGCGTCGCTCGCCCTGGTGGTACCGCACGGCGTAGTGCCCACCGCCCTGGCGCAAACCGCCGGCGAGGGCACAATCAACGGTATCGTCACCGACGCGAACGGTGCGGTAATTCCCGGTGCCACGGTGACCGCCACCAACGACGCCACCAATGTGGCGACCACCCGCACGGCTTCGTCGTCCGGCGTCTACGTGATTGCGCCTCTCCCGCCCGGCAGCTACACGCTCACCGTCGCCGCGCCCGGCTTCAAGCATCTGCAGCAGCAGCACCTCGCCGTGGACGCGCTGGGCACGCTGACGGTCAATCCTATGCTTAGCGTCGGTGAGGTCGATCAGACGGTCACCGTGACCGAAGCGCCGCCTGTGCTGAACACGGCCAATGCGACCCTCGGCCTGGTGATGGAGAACGAGACGTTCTCCAATCTGCCGCTGGTGATGAACAACGCGCAGCGCGACCCCACCTCCTTCGGTGCGTTGACTCCCGGCGCGCAGGGCGGCACGCGTCTGCCCATCGTCGGTGGCACCGGGAACTTTCTCGGCCAGCTCTATCTTGACGGCCTGCCGGCGGAGACGATCAGCCAGCAGGGCGACAACCGCCTGGTCTCGCAGACACTCAGCGTGGATGCTGTCGACCAGTTCCAGATGGTGACCAGCACGCCGCCGGCCGAGTTCCAGGGCGCAGGCTCCATGAACTTCACCATGAAGTCTGGCGGTACCAAGTACCACGGTCAGGTCTCGGACTTCATCCGCAACACCATCTTTGACGCCTGGTGCTTTACCTGCAAGGCGGCTACGGTCAAGAATGCTGCGGGCGCGACGGTTCCAGCGCCCAAGCCCTACGAGCACCAGAACGAGTTCTCGGCCTCGGTGGGTGGTTTTGTTCCGTTCACGCACAAGAAGCTCTTCTTCTTCGCCGCGTACGACCGCTACCACGACCGCTTCTACGCGTCTCCGTCGCTGTTCACCATCCCTTCCACGCTGATGCGCACCGGCGACTTTACCGAGATTGCCAACGCATCCAACTCAGCCTTTCTGTACGACCCCACCTCCACGCACTGCGTGGGCTCGGTCTGCACCCGTCAGCCTTTCCAGGGCATCAAGAATGGACTGCCGACCAACAACGTGATCCCGGCCAGCTACATCTCGCCCATCGCGCAGGCGATGCAGGGCTTTCTGCCGGCACCGACGAACTCGGCTGTGACCATCAACAACTACCTGGGCAGCATCGCGAAGGGCTTTGACAACCACCTCATCAACGTCCGTGTGGACTATGACATCAGCTCCAAGCAGCGTGTCTCGGGCGTGCTGGCCATGGGCACGGTGAACTACTACAACAACTACGGCTCGCCCTATATCCCGGGCCCCTACATCGGCGGCGACCTGGCCAACATCTACCCCAAGGTCTACGACGTCGAAGATGTGTACAGCTTCAACGACAAGCTGACCAACCAGTTGAAGTTCGGCTTCACGCGCTTCTTCCAGGACATCCACAACGCGACCCAGGGCGTGAAGGCCTGGGAGCCCACAACCCTCGGCATCACCAACGCGCCGGCAGGCCAGGCGGGCGAGGAGTTCCCCGGAGCGTCGTTCGCCACCACTGCGGCCTTTGGCACGGCGATGACCACCTGGACCGGCAACAGCAACGCTGTCTCCACGCAGCTCACTACGCCCAACAACTTCACCCTGGTGGACAACCTGCAGTGGCTGAAGGGCAAGCACGCGATCACCTTCGGTCTCTCCATGCAGTGGCAGGAGATTAACAACGCCAACCCCGCCACCTTCACCGGTGTGCTGGATCTCGGCTACAACGCCTTCTCCACAGCGAACTTTGCCACCAACTCCAACGCGCTTACAACAGGTACGGCGACCACGCCCTCGGGCTTCTCTTACGCCAGCTTCCTGCTGGGCGCAGTCGGCGGTACGCCTTCCATCGGCCTGCAGCCGGTCAGCGAGCTGGGTGGCCGTTATCGTCCTATCTCGCCGTATATCGAAGACAGCTACAAGGTCACCAGCAAGCTCACCCTGGACCTCGGCCTGCGTTGGGATTACTTCCCGCCGTTCCACGAGGTCAAGGACCGTTGGACGTTCCTCAATCCCACGCAGACCAACGGCGCGACCGGCAATCTTGGTCAGTTGCAGTTTGCCGGCAACTACGGCGGCGCTGGGGTAAGCTGCGGCTGCCGCACGCCGGTGCAGACCTACTGGAAGAACTGGGGACCGCGCATCGGTCTCGCGTACTCGGTGGATGACAAGCTGGTCTTCCGCGCTGGCTTCGGTACGGTGTACTCGCAGGCAGGTGGCGTAGGCGGCCGTGTTGGCGCTGCCAATGGCACCGGCCAGACCGGCTTCAACGTCACGGCCACTGGTCCTTCTGAGCTGACCAGCGGTGCTGCGGCAGGCCCCTCGTTCTACCTGAACAATGGTGCCTACTTCACCAGCGCCGGCCTGGCCAACACCTCGCTGTTTGGCGCGGGGTATAGCTACCCGGTGGCCCCCACGCCCGGAGCTGCGTCGCAGATTCTCAACTCCGGCAACTACCTGGACGCGACCAACAAGCTGGTCACGGCCGCCGGTGTCGCCTATGCGGACCCCGTTGTCGCGGGCCGCGCGCCGGAGTTCAACGTTTACAACGTCGGCCTGCAGCGCGCCATCACCAACAACATGTCCATCTCGGTCAACTACGTCGGCAACCAGAGCCACTTCCTGGCAACGGGCAGCAATGCCCGCGGCTACTGGGCTGGCCAGCTGAACCCCGCGTACCTGGCCGCGCTGGGCAGTGTGAAGGACAGCACCGGCACCAAGCCGATCCTCATCTCCGCGGCCACCCCGGCCAACGTCGCCAAGGCGCAGGCTGCCATGCCCGGCGTGAACATCCCAACGTTCTTCCAGAATGCTGCATCGGCTAACCCGAGCAGCTCGGTCGTTACCATCGCTCACGGCCTGGTGGCCTTCCCGCAGTACAGTGGCGTGGCCGACACCTGGGGCAACGTAGCGAACCTTAACTACAGCTCGCTGCAGATCGTGCTGGAGCAGCGCACCAGCCACGGCCTGTCCTTCAACATCAACTACACCTACTCGCGCAACGTTGGCGACGACGGCAGCTTCCGCAGTGGCTTTGACATTCCGGCCGCTGCCATCTCTGGCGGTACGCAGAACTGGAAGCAGGACCGTATCGATCGCTCCTGGACCACAGTCTCCTCGCCCGAGAGCCTGCACGCCTATGGCGTGTACCAGCTGCCCTTCGGCAAGAATGGCTTTGGTGCCAACTCGTTGCTGGTGCGCTCGCTCGCAGGTGGATGGCAGCTCTCCGGCATCTACACCTACGCCTCCGGCACACCGATGGCCATCACCTGGAGCGGTTGCAACGGTTCCACCTATCCGGGGCAGGGACAGTGCATGCCCGACCTCAACCCGTCGTTCTCTGGCTCCGCGCGCATCAACGGCAGCTACGGCACCAGCCCGAACGGCACCACCACCTGCAACCTGGGTATCGGCACCGGCTGTGCGGCGGTCAAGTATGTCGACGCCAATGCCTTCTCCACTCCGGCTAACGTCTCGACGACGAGCACGGCGCAGTACCTCATCGGCAACGCACCTCGCACGCGTGCGCTCAACCTCCGCAACCCCGGCACCCAGAACCTCGACGCCTCGCTGCGGCGCAGCTTTGCGCTCCCGGAGTCCATGTCGTTCGTGGTGCAGGTGGACGTGCTGAACGCCTGGAATAAGGTGACGTTTGGCAGCCCCAACGCCACCTGGGGTGGCTCTGCCTTCGGAACCATCAGTGGTGTCTCGAACACACCGCGTGACTTCCAGTTGGCAGCACACTTCAACTTCTAACCGCTACCGTAACTCTGCCCCAGGCCGCCAGACTCTTCGGAGTCGGCGGCCTGGGGCATTTTGCATCTCTTGCCTCGTCGCGCTGGCGGGCAAGGTGTTCTGTGCCGCGGGCAGGGCTGTCGCTGCGTCGTACCCGCAATCATGGGCTTAGACCAAGGACTCAGACCGAGGTGTCTGACCAACCTGTCTGACTAGGGCTCAGTCCAGCGCTCAGACCAGGGCGCTGACCAGGGCGCTGCGGGGCAGGAGCGCTAGGCCTCAGCGTCGTGGGTTCTGTTCTCTTTCTGGTAGCGGCTCAGCACGGCCTGTTGGGTGATGGTCCCCACCAGCACTCCGCGCCGGGCCCGGCTGGTGATCGCAAGCACAGGCCAACGTCCCAGGTGGGTCAGTGCGCTCCACAGAGGCAGGTCAGGGAAGAGCACCGGCATACGCTCCGGCCCCAGTTGCTCCACCAGCGTTGTGTCTCCCGCGGCCTCGCGAATCATAGTCAGCAGCGCGCTATGGGTAACTCCAGACCAGTGCCCATCGCTGCACCGTACCAGGTAGTAGGCGTCTGCCTCGCGGCTGGCGTCCACGTGCTGTCGCACCGCATCCAGGGGCCAGTCCCCCTCCAGCAGCAGCGTGGGCACTGGCTGCAGGGCGTCTTCCAGGTGTGGATCGCTCTCCTCGCGCTGTTCTTCCATCGACGGCAGGTCCAGGCCGTCCTGATGCGTGAAGACCTCAAAGATAGGAATGGGCTGCAGGCTGCGCGACATCAGGTAGGCAATCGTATTGGCCAGAATCACCGGCAGAATGATGGTGTAGTTCTGGCTCACCTCCAGCACCATGAAGACGGAGGTGAGCGGCGCACGCAGGAAGGCAGCAAATAGCACGCCCATGCCCACCAGGGCGTAGGAGCCCACCGACCCAGTCACATGGGGTACGTAGGCCTTCTCCAGGGTGCCGACCGCAGCGCCCAGCATGGCACCGATAAACAGCGTCGGCGCAAACATGCCGCCCGGTGTGCCACTGGAAAACGAGAGCGTGGTGGTGATGATCTTGAAGATGGCCAGAGCCAGCAGCATCTTCCAGGCAAACTCGGCGTGGATCGCCGCGTCGATCGTCTGGTAGCCCGCGCCCATCACCTGGGGCAGTCCCAGGTAGCCGATCAGCCCCACCAGCAGTCCGGCGACTGCGGGCTGCAGCATCTGGTTCCAGCCGGGCTGGCGGCGTAGCATCGGACGCAGCACGCTGAGTGCCTTGGCAAACAGCAGCGAGGCGACTCCGCCGACCACGCCCAGCACAGCATACGCGATCAGCTCGCGCGGGTCGCGCAAGGTGACCGCCGGAATGCGAAACATCGGCTCCGCACCCCAGAACCAGCGCGCCACCACGACACTGGAGACAGCCGAGAGCACAATAGAGCCCAGCACGGCAGCGCTCCACTGCCCGATGACCTCTTCAATAACAAACAGAATCGCCGAGATCGGCGCGTTGAACGCTGCGGCCAGGCCTGCCGCCGCGCCAATGGGGGCAAAGATGCGCAGCTTCTCGCGGGTCAGCCCCACGCGCCGGCTTACCAGCGAGGCTACGCCGGCGCCGATCTGCAGCGACGGATCCTCCGGCCCGAGCGAGTGCCCACTGCCTATCGCCAGTGCGGCCAGCAGAAACTTGCCGATCACCGTGCGAAACGAGATGTACCCATTGTGAATGTAGAGCGCGGCCTTCGTCTGGTTCACGCCGCTGCCGCGCACCTGCGGAAACACAAAGCGCGTGAGCAGCGCGATGACCACGCCGGCCAGCGCAGGAGCCACCAGCAGCCGGCCCTGGTGCGGTCCGGGCGACGAGCCCAGCAGCAGCACCGAGAGCCACTCAATGGCCATGCGGAAGGACACCACCAGCAGCCCGGCAATGATGCCGATGAAGATCGAGAGCAGCAGAAACACCCGCTCTCCGCGCAGGCTGGCAAAGGCGCTCAGCTCGGCTTCGGTCGGTCGCAGCGCAGACTCAGGATGCAGAATGCGCCGCCAGCGCGAGTGGCTTTGTTCGGTCACTACTCCTCCACGGTCTGCCGGTGTTGCGCCATAGTCAGCAGCAGAGCGTCGTCCCCGGCAGGTGCTCCGCACACACGCTGTGTGATTCGTTCCGTGTCGAAGACCAGTTGCAGCATCGCCTGCTGGGCGGCTGGATTGTCCTGCAGGGTGTGTACGGTCTGCCGTTGCATGGTGGTCCAGGTCGCATTCAGCAGGGTCAGGTCGGTTGGGGTCTCCGCGCCGGTCTGTGTGGCCAGGCACGCGGTCAACCGGGCGTGGCCAATGCTGCGGAGCTGCAGCAGTCGCTCGGCCCGCTGCGGTGGCGGCAGCTTCTCATCCGGGTATAGGGCCAGCATCCGCTCCGCGTTGGCCTCCAGTGCCATCACGGCATTGGCTGCAGGGTCATGGCTGCGGCCAGCGGTCTCGCTGGCCTGCTGCAGCGCCTTTGCCGCAGTGGCATAGTACCCGGCGTCAAAGGCCCAGCGTCCGGCTGCGGCTGCGATGGTCGCGTCGTGCGGAGCCAGTTGCATGGCGCGGTTGTACAGGCGCAGCGTCTCAGTGCCATCGCCGGTTCGCGCCATCAGAGCGGCCAGAGTCAGCTCCAGCGTGGGGTCGTTGTCTGCGTTCCCGGCAATCACCAACAGCTCCGCGCGAGCGGCTTCCTTGTGCCCCTGTTGCAGCAGCACCTCCGTCAGCTCCAGCCGAACAGCCCGTCTGCGGACGGAGCCATCGCCCTCCCACGTGCCGTAGATCGCAGCGCGATACAGGTTGACGGCATCGTCCGGACGGCGCCGCCGCAGTGCCAGCCGTGCCAGCTGCAGGTTGATCCAGCCATTGCCGGGCTCGGTCTCCCAGAGCGATTCAAAGTAGTTCCATGCCTCTTCGGTGTGGCCTGCCTCGGCCAGCGACTGTGCCAGCAGCAGCTCGTAGCTGCGGTCTCCCGGGGCGTACTCCAGGGCGGTGCGCAGGGCCCCAATCGCCTGCTCCGGCTTGCCTTGCGTCAGCGCGGCCTGTCCGCGAGACGACCAGCGCCGACCTAGTTCCGCGCGATGCGAGGTAAACGAACGAAACAGCAGCAGCGTCACGGCCAGCAGCACCAGCAGAACCAGCGTCAGGCTCAGAAACGCGAAGGCATCCCAGACCATCAGTTTGCGCCGTGTCGCGGCCAGCGACGCCGTGTCGGCGGTGAATCTCTCAGATATCTCGGACATAGCGTACTTGTCGAACCGGTGTTGCCAGCCGGGCAGCGGTGACTGCGGGAGGAAACATCACCTCCTCAGTCATTATCCCATCGGCTGTACGGGGCCGCACCTGCGCTCAACCCTTTTAGGGAGATGCAGATTTCCGAGCGTGCGTTGCCCTTCGAAGCAGCGTCCTCTGCGGTCAGGTTGAGGATGTGGTGGGAAGAGTGGTGGCCAGAGACGGGATCGAACCGCCGACGCCGGCCTTTTCAGGGCTCGTCTTCCAATTTGCTAAGTGGTTTAGAATCAGGACAAGTTGTTGATGGTAAAGGGTTTGGATAATTAAAATTGTTGTTCCATCTGGTGCCTAATGGTACGTTCTGGTATGCAAAATGTGTCCGTATTGTGTCCGTCCCGAAACTTGTTTCGCCGCGGACGTGTGGGGCCGATATGCTTACCTAGGTCGACTTGGGTAAAGATCGCCCAACGACGCATTTTGTGGGAGGAGCGGCCAACTTTCAGATTGTGCAGGCATTGGAATGATGTCTTCTAAGAAAGCTTCATTGTTTTCTGATCACCAGATTCGACAGATCGCCGAGAATGAAACTTCTAGTGCAATCGCGGAGTGGGTTCACTCTATTGCCCGCCAGTATGGGGTAAAGGTCCGACGGACGCCCTATGACAAGTTCGTGAAGGCCGTCTCGCGTCTTTCAGACGGTGTGGTCGATCTCGATCCTATCGAAGAACTTCTCGTGGTTCTTGGAAGAAATCGCATTATCACTTCCTTTCAAAGAGGCCTCCTACAAGTGAACTACCTCCGGCGAAAAGAGCGAAAGTCGTAAGGATAGAGCACTCCAGCAGAATTCCTCAATGAAGGTCGGGTTTGTGCTCTATGACCTCGAATACCTCTGGAGAATCACCGATCAAGACAGTCAGACCAGCAACATGAATCGGGGTGTTGTTCCCCACGAGGCTGATCTAAAGCATGTATGGTTTCCTCACTGCAGCCAAACAGGTTCGATAGTAGAGGGGATGAAGAACATCCGCGTGACTTGTTCGATGTGATGCAGCTCCTCGTCCACGAAGGGATTACTCTCCGTAGCGGAACCGATAGACGCTAGGACAGCTCCCCAGGAAGCCGGTTTTCCACTCTTCGTGCCGTAAGCCTTGCCGCCCAACGCATCCCGCTCTGACAATGGAGGCTAGGGGTTCCGTTCAATGATGCAAGGCCAGGTTCTGTGGGCGATTGACAACCAACTTGATGGCCGGAAGTTCGAGCAGCTTTGCGTCGATCTCTTGTATCGGAACGGTTACAAGGACATCGTTCCAATTGAGCCTCAAGACGGAGGCCGGGACGCAGAAGAGCTGCCACGCATCTGTGAAAACTAAATAGCGCGTTGCTCACAAGGCCGCATGAGACGACCAGATCCGACTACTAGCTAAAAGTCAGTCGTAGGGGATCGATTCCTCCAGTATCGTGCCCCTGGAAGAACCTGACTTAACAATGAAGAGGACTGCCGATTCAATAAGTTAGAGATACAATAAGCGTGCCATTCACAATCGTCTTTAGAGGCACGCTTGAAAGTCCGTGCATCAACGCTTGATGATCTTCTAAACGAGGTCTTCCGGCGGCTCATTGCGTCAGGTCAGGAGACTTACCCGAGTAAGGGTAAAGCTTTTGAAGTCACTGGAGTGGTTCTCGAATTGACCAACCCAAGGGCACGCATGAGCCGCACGGAAGCCCGTGCGGTGATCTTTAGTTGGCTTGGCGAACTTCTCTGGTACCTTGCCGGAAATGATGACTTTTCGTTCATCAAGTACTACATCAAGGATTACAAGCCGGATTACAAAGGTGCGACTAAGGTCATGGCTGCCTATGGACCAAGGCTTCGAGCGAAAAACAGAGACCAGCTCAAGTGGGTCGTTGACCTCATCAAGAAAAAGCCAGACACACGACGTGCCGTAATCCCTGTCTACCAACCGAAGGACACACAGGCCAACCTTCCAGAGGTGCCCTGCACTTGTACGTTACAGTTTCTTCTGAGGGGACGCCGTTTAGAGTTGATTACCCATATGAGGTCCAATGACGCATACGTGGGCCTGCCCGGTGATATTTTTGCGTTCACCATGATCCAAGAGATCGTAGCTACGGCATTAAATGTCGAGCCGGGGCGTTATAAGCACTTGGTAGGGAGTCTTCATCTGTATGACGCCGACAGGAGTAACGCCGAGCGCTACTTAGCTGAAGGCTTCCAGAAGAAAGTAGTGATGCCAATCATGCCTTTGGGAGATCCGTTCCCTCAAATCGAGACAATTCTTCGGTTTGAACGTGCTACTCGTCTCGGCAGGTATCCGAAAATACCGAATGACTTGCCAGTATATTGGCAAGATTTAGCTAGGCTCCTTTCCATATTCCGCGCTGGCAAGGACGATGCGTCTGCGGCTACGCTTCGCAGCATGCGCAAGCGGATGCATTCAGATGCTTATATCCCATACATTGAGATGAGACAGCAGAGAGCCGAAAAGCGCGAAACGGTGCCTGCTATGCCATCTGAATTGCCTTTTGATACGGTTCCCCATGCGTAAAGAAGACTTGGTTTTCGCAAAAGCAACCTCTAGGCGGTTAAAAACCTTTGAGGCGAACATTCATCCATTACCTGGTATTGAAGACGAGGAAGCGAGGCGTACTTTCATCTTCCAGATAGTCGAAAGCATCAGGCGGATTCGCTTCGTGCAACAAGTGTCTCAGAGGTCGATTGCGGAATCGCGAAAAAATCCGGCAACTGAGTATTTCGATCCTGTACGAGCCGCAATCCTACATAAACAAGCTGGCGAAATAGATGAAGCTTCTTGGCTTGTGTTCCTTTTCGTGCATTTTGGGAAAAATACTAAGAGTGGCTACCGGCTGATCGCTGATGTCTATGGAAGGTTAGGCCAGGGAGTAATTTGGACGTGGGCAGAAGTTGGCAAAGATCCACTGGCGTTTAGGCACTGGCTAGATAAGAGTCAGCAAAATCTTAAAACATCGGGTGACATACACCGAGGGTTTGGTAACCACCGCAAGTATCAAAGTCTCGATGCGTGGAAACCTACTGGCACCGGAGAGGCGGTTCAGACCTATATATCTTGGGTAACAGACTCGGGTGGGCATAAGAAACTGTTTGCAAATGCTTTGGTAGCTTCCGATGGTGATCCAGAGGAAGCATTTGCGCATCTCTACGCGGAGTTGAATACGGTTCGATCATTTGGGCGAACCGCCAAGTTCGACTATCTGGCCATGATAGGCAAGCTTGGACTGGCAGCAATTCGTCCCAATTCAGTCCACTTTGATGGTGCAACCGGACCGGTGACGGGAGCACGTCTACTTTTCAGCGGAAAACTGAAATCGAAAGGGTCGAGTAAAAAGCTGGAATCGTTGTCTGATTCATTAGCTTCTCATTTGCAGGTCGACAAACAGGTAATCGAAGACAGTCTCTGTAACTGGCAGAAGAGCCCAACTGATCCGATCCGATTTAGAGGGTGAAGCTACTCGCGGTGTAACGTGTCTTGAACCTGTTGAACAGTTTCGTGGAGATCCGTCCCTGATGTTGAAGTTGCCCGACGATCACACCGGCAGAAACATTGCATTGGCGTGCGAGTCTGGCTATTGAGAAGGGACTGACCCTTATGGCCTTCAGAGCAGCCTCGCCCCCAGGGTCCAGGATGATCTTTTCTGCGAACTGATTAGCCTCAGCCTCTTGCTCAGGGGTTAAGGCACTCTCTTGCTCAATATGAGGTTCGCCTCCGTGCAGTATCAAGTGCCCAGCCTCATGAAAAAATGAAAACCAGAATTGATCATCTGAGAGAAATCTGGCACTCAGTAAAAGTAGGGCCTTGTGTTCACTCAACATGAGCGTCGCACCGCTAGCTGCACAACCTGGAATGGACCGGCTTACTATAACTGCTACACCGTGCCTCGCACATTCTCTCTGGAGAACGGGAAGAAATTTTTTTGGGTCTTCAATTTTAGAAAGTGGCTTCAGTTCTCGTAGGCCAGTCGAGAAGCCTTCCCGATCCCATTTCGCGCACTCGATATCTTCGGCAAGCAGCTCTCCACGACGAATCCAAGCCAATGTCGTTGGGATGTCATTCTGAAATGCCTCAGACGTCCTGAATTTCGCGAGGCCAAGACGAGCAGGATATTTTTTACGCCACTCGCCTACACTCGCTATGTCGAAATAATCAAGTAGCTCGAAAGCCACATCGCTTTTTGCATAGGGCTTAGGCAGCCAACCCGAGTCGATCATCTTTTTTACCGGGAAAGTTGCGCTCCATTCAACCAGCTCCGGTTCGGATGCCGCTAGCTCTTCCAGGCTGTCCCGATATTGTTTTTGACGCTCAAGCCAGAAGTGCGCAGTGGAACCAACAGATTTCGCTAGGCTCCTGGCGATGATGGGCGTGACGGGCAACACCCCCGCAAGCAGATCCGCTGTTTGTCTCTCATCAAGACCTACCTCAAGCCGAAAAACATCAATGTCCATGCCCTTGGCGTAAAGAACAGCGCGAATCGTTTCTCCTGGAGGTGATGCCCAATTCGGACGAAACTC
>JAGWNX010000127.1 GCA_028872955.1 Acidobacteriota bacterium | reverse complement strand
GAAATGACAACAAACGACCGCACCACCCTGGGGGGAGCTCAGCGAGGCTCCTCCCGTTTTTTTTGCCCACCATCCAGCCCAAACGCCCCACCACAACCCCTTCCCCACCCAAACCGGCTCAATCTCTGCTAAACTAGCCCAGTCGGTACAGCGAGCCAGCAAGCCTACCCAACCGCTTGAGCAACACGGAACGCACCTCTCATCGACATCTCATCGCAACACATGTTCGGGGCGTAGCGCAGTCTGGTAGCGCACCTGGTTCGGGACCAGGGGGTCGGAGGTTCGAATCCTCTCGCCCCGACCATTCCTGCACTGCGGCACGGCAAGCACCCCTTGCTCCCGCCCACCTCACCTTTTCTGCTATCCCCAGCGGCTTGCCAGTGGTAGGCTGTCCTCTATCTGGAGCACTGCTGCGCACCTCTCCTGCTCCGCTTGCACCGTTCACCGGGCCATCGCTGCTGTCTAACACCGGCACGACATGACTGCAATGAACTACGCCTTCCTGCCCGACCTCTCTGCGCTGGCGATTCTGATCGCCATCCTGCTTGTGCTGCGCCGTCGCCATCCCCAGCAACGCAGCGACCTATGGCTGCTTGGCCTTTTTATCACCCTGGTGGAGGCCGTTGCGCACACCTTCTATGCCCGCAACGGCATCCCGGCCAAAGCCCTGCACGTCATCGTTTTGGACTGCTATCTGCTCGCGGGGCTCGTGTTTACCTGGGCGTCTGGCGAGCAGATCGATGATCGCCGGGCGCGGATGCTGAACCTCGGCATCAACGTGCTGCCGCTGTTTGCGCTCAACACCATCTACGGCCTGAACCTTCGTGTCCGCGCCCCGTATGTGCCGGTGCTCGTAGCTGGAGTGCTGCTCAGCCTGGGTGCTGCACTGCTGGTCCGCCGCAGCTGGCGGCAGGCCCTGCTGGTCGTCAGCGGTTGGATGATCCTGGGCTATCTGGTCGAAACCAATCACTTCCGGCATGCCGTCTACTGGGGCATCGCCTGCATCTACGGTATTGCTGCCGCCAACTTCTATCGTCGGCTGCCACGCCACAGTACCGGCCGTCTGGCCATTCTTACCGGCTTCAGCATCTGGTCACTGTGCTTTATGCTGCATCCATTCATCGTCAACCACCGCGATATTGCGGAGATCTTCTCCCACGTCTGGAACATGCAGAAGTCGCTCATCTCCATCGGTATGATTCTGGTCATGCTGGAGGAACAGGTGAGCAGCAATGAGTGGCTGGCGCTGCACGATGAGCTGACCGGGCTGCCGAATCGGCGGCTCTTTGCCGACCGCCTGCAGAGCGCGATCGAGCGCGCCAAGCGCAGCTCGGCTCCGCTCGCCCTGGTGCTGCTTGATCTGAACGGCTTCAAAAAGATCAACGACACGCTGGGCCATCCTGCCGGCGATCAGGTGTTGCGCGAAGTTGCCGCCAGCCTGCGCCGCAGCATGCGCGCCACAGACACCTTGGCACGGCTGGGCGGCGACGAGTTCATCATCGTTGCCTCAGACATCTACGAGCCCCAGGCGCTGGAGCAGCTTACCCACACCATCCGCACCGCGGTGGAGCGCCCCATTCCAGTGGAGGGCGAGACGCTGCACGTGACCGCCAGCATGGGCACGGCAATGTACCCGGCCGATGCCGAAGATGCCATTCGACTGGTGCGCCTTGCCGACCAGCGGATGTACGCTTTGAAGCATCACCCCACGGCCGTGCCCTACCGGCGCACCGGGGAGCTGCACCAATCCCAGACCGTAGCCTAGGCCGGTACCAGCCACGCCCCGGGCGTCGAGTGGGAGATCGCCAGCTCCTCGTCGTTCATGTCCACACCCACCTCGGCAAACAGCGGCGTGCTCAGGTAGCGCTCTCCGGTATCGGGCAGCATACACAGCACATTGCTGCCTGGGGCAGCCTGCGCACACACCTGCAGCGCCCCGGCAAAGGTGGCTCCCGACGTGATGCCGACAAAGATCCCCTCCTGCCGGGCCAGCTGCTGGCTGCAGGTCATCGCGTCCGCATTGGGGATGCGCACGATCTGATCAACGCCTGCCTGCATGGCATCCTCGGTCAGGGTCGAGACAAAGTCCGGGCTCCAGCCCTGCTGCGGGTGCGGTTGCCAGGCCGGATGGCTGCCAGCCGGCGAGCCATCGGCGTTGCGTGGCTGGGGTGTTCCACTGCTCAGCATCGCTGCCCCATCCGGCTCACAGACCACGATCTTCGTCTCCGGCCGGTGCTCGCGCAGCACACGGGCCACTCCCTTCAGCGTGCCGCCCGTGCCAAAGCCTGTCACCCAGTAGTCCAGCCGCTCACCGGCAAAGTCGCGCAAGATCTCCTGCGCCGTAGTGCGCGAGTGCATCTCCGCGTTTGCCTCGTTCGAAAACTGACGCGGCATAAACCAACCGTGCGCTGCGGCCAGTTCCTCAACCTTCTTCATCATGCCTACGGCACGTGCCGCCGCGGGAGTCAGAACCACCTTAGCCCCCAGGTAGCGCATCAGCCGCCGACGCTCCACGCTAAAGGTCTCTGCCATCACGATCACCAGCGGATAGCCTTTGGCCGCGCACACCATCGCCAGCCCGATGCCCGTGTTGCCGCTGGTCGCCTCCACCACCGTCTGCCCGGGCTTCAACTCACCGCGTCGCTCCGCATCCTCAATCACACCCAGCGCCAGACGATCCTTCACGCTGCCCAGCGGATTGAACGCCTCCATCTTCACAAAGAGATTGACGCCTTCAGGGGCCAGCTTATTGATCCGAATGACCGGCGTGTTTCCTACTGTCTCCAGAATGTTATTGAATCGTCGCTGCATCGTAGTCTCCTTGGCGTGGGCTGCTTGGTTCGCGCCCTCTGCTGCCTCCCATGCCGTAGCCTCCAAAGTCTATACTGCGGGACGTGGTCGGCGTGTGTCGGCGCTCACTTGCGTAACGCGACGCAAATCTTTATACCTTCTCCGTCGCACCATCCTCCACTCCGGCATATGCCGAATGCGTAAAGGTC
>JAGWNX010000066.1 GCA_028872955.1 Acidobacteriota bacterium | reverse complement strand
CAACGAGGACCTGGCACGCACCTGGGGCCACGGCCCACGCAAACTGTTGTTTGTGCCGCTTGAGCATCGCGACGACGCCGACCGCGTGCTGGGGAACAACAGGCTGATCGTTCTGGAGGCCTCCGGAAAGGCCCTCTACACAGACCGCCCACTCAACCTGACCCTGGCACCAGCCGCGGCACGATAGACGCCCACCATGAACGACCTTGCCCCAAACACGCACCGTTGGCGCCCCGCCTCACTCGCCATCCTCTGCCTCGCCTGGCTCGTCCTGCAGCCAGCCTGCATCTTCTCGCCCGGCCTGCTGGACGATGTGGACTCCATCTACATCGAGATCGCACGCGAGATGCTGCACCGGCATGACTATGTGACGCCCTACATCAACGGCATCCGGTTCTTCGACAAGCCGCCCCTGATGTACTGGATGGCCGCAGGCTCCATGCATGTGTTTGGCGAAACCGACTGGGCGGCGCGGCTTCCGCTTACGCTGGCGGTGCTGGCGCTGCTGCTGGCCACCTACGCGCTCGGCAACCGGCTCTTCCAGGCAGACTCTCCCCAGCACGCGCCAGACCGAGGCGGCCTGTACGCGGCGCTCGCGCTTGCCACCGGCATCGGCCCCTTCCTGTATACGCGCTTCTACATTCCAGACATCCTCATCTGCCTTTGGATGACGCTCGGCGTCCATCTCTTTCTCATCGCACTGGACCGCATCCACTCGGCACGCAGCGCACTGCTGCCCTGCGCGGGCTTCGCGGCCGTCACCGCGCTCAACCTGCTGACCAAGGGACTCATCGGGATCGTCTTCCCCATCGGCTTTGTACTCGGCTACCTGCTGTTGACGCGCGAGCTGCGCCTGCTGACCAGGCTGCACCTCGCGGCCAGCACCGCCGTCTTCGCGGCGATCGCTGCGCCCTGGCACATTCTGGCAGCGCTGCGAACACCCGCCATCGCCATGCCAGCCGGAGTCGGGTTACCCGCACGCGCAGGGTGGGCGTGGTTCTATCTCTACAACGAGCACATTGCGCGCTTCCTCTCCAAACGCATTCCGCATGACTACGGTCAGACGCCCGTGTGGCTCTTCTGGACCCTTGCCGCCGTCTGGGTAATGCCCTGGACTCCGTTCCTGCCCGGTGCCATCGCCCACGCCGTTCGCACGCTGCGCAGCCGCGCCGCCATAGCCGCACGCCAGCACCAGTCCGCGCTGTCACTGCTGCTGTGGGCCCTGCTGGTGCTGGGCTTCTTCACGCTGTCGGCGCGGCAGGAGTACTACTCCCTGCCAGCGCTGCCCGCCCTTGCCCTGCTGGCCGGTGGGCTGCTGGCCCGTGCTGACTCCGGCGACGTCCTGGCCCGCGCCAGCGCTCTCCGCTGGTCGGCCTGGCTGCTGCTGCCCGTCGCCTCGCTCATCGCGCTCGTCTGCGGCTTCTTCGCCATCACGGCGCCGCACGCCGCGCCCGGCACCGATATCGCTACCCTGCTCTCGCAGAATCCCGAGTTCTACAATTTGTCGCTCGGCCACATCTTTGACCTGACCGGAGCGGCCATGGGGCTGTTCCGTGGCCCACTCACCGCGGTCGCGCTCAGCATGATCGGCGTAGGTGCAGCGTCGCACCTGCTCCGCCGTCGCGGCTCCACCTACGCCGCCAACCTTACGCTTGCCGCCAGCATGGTGGTCAGCCTGCTGGCGATGCACGCGGGGCTGGCACGCTTCTATCCGACGCTCGGTTCCAAGTCTCTTGCCGATGCCATCAACACGGCCAGCGCCACCCAGCCCGGTCTGATCATCCTCGATGGCGAACTCACCTCGGGCTCCACGCTGGTCTTCTACACCCGCCAGCAGGTCCATCTCATCGATGGCCGCGTCAACGGGCTGTGGTTCGGCTCCTTCTGGCCCGATGCTCCAGCGATCTTCGAGACCGACGCCTCGCTCTACCAGCGCTGGTCCGGCCCGGGTCGCGTCTTCCTGCTTACCTACAACGCCGCCGCGCGCACCAGCCAGCTGGCACGCTATGGCACAGTCCACACGCTGGCCTCTGCCGGCGGCAAGACCGTGCTCAGCAACCAGTAGTTGTGGACGCTAGCGGCGTGCGCGCACGGGCGCAGGCCGCATCCGCCCGGCCTCCAGCAGTTCGTACACCTCGCCCCGCCACAGGATGCGGTTGCTGGTGTAACTCAGCGCCCAGAAGATCATGCCCATGGCATCGCGCAGCGGAAACAGCAGCAGCGCAGGCCACAGCGGACGCAGCCGCACCACGTACCGCGCCACGGCCCACGCCTGCAGCATCCGCGCAGCCAGCGCAAAGGCCAGCAGCGCCCACGCCAACTCTGCCCGGCCTAGCAGCAGCGCTCCCGTCCACGCCAGCACACCAAAGGGCATGCCAAAGGTAAGGCTGGTGCCAAAGTGCCCCTTCGGCCGCGAGAACCGCGTGCTCTTCATCCAGCGCACCTGGTGCTTCATCGATTGCACAAAGCTTGCATGCAGCACGATGTGGTCGATGGTGTAGCCGATCATCTGCACCGTGTGTCCCTTCGCAGCAATCCAGTTGCCCAGCACAAAGTCGTCTGCGCAGTAGTCCACCATCGCCCGGAAGCCGCCAATCTCTGCAACGCACGCGCGACGCGCCACCATGGTGGGACCCAGCGCAAACTGCGTCGGCTCCATCAGGTTGGACACGCACACGCCAGAGCTCATCTCCACCGACATGCCCACGGCCTCCAGCCGCGACCACAGCCCGCCCTCTGCCGCAACGCCGCGGTACAGGCACGTCGCGCAGCCCGTCTGCGGGTCAGCAAACGGCAGCACCACGTGGCGCAGATACTCCGGGCCCACACGCACATCACTGTCGCTGATGACCCACAGATCGTGAGTCGCCGCCGCGGCCATCGTCTCCAGCGAGCACACCTTGGCGTTGGCTCCCCAGGGCTCGCCAGCCACGCAGAAGCGCGTCGTTACCTCAGGGAACTCCGCTGCCACACGCCGCGCCAGCGCCAGGCCGGGATCATCCTCGCGCCGAGCGCAAAACAGCACCTCCACGCGCGAGACCAGTGCAGCGGCGTCGCGTGCACGCGGCAGGGCCAGCGGCAGCCCGGCGGCGCGGGCGCGCTCCAGATAGTCCTGCTGGTAGAAGCTGCGCAGGTTCTGCTCCAGCCCCACCTCCAACCCGTGCAACGGCTTCAGCAGGCTGACGGGCGGCAGGTACGGCTCGCGCTCTGCCTGCTGCTGTTGTGCCGCGGCCACACGCCAAAAGCGCGCCACGCCCAGCAGAGTCATGCCCAGAAAGACCGTCGAGGTCAGCAGTCCAAAGAGGCCCAGCCCCAGCAACAACCACGCCACACTCTGCACTCCGTGCATCCAGCCTCTCTCTTGCGTCGGTTCCGAACGCGGCTCGTTGCCGCCTACTTCTTCTTCGCGGTCTTCGCGGTGGCCCGGGTGGATGCCTTGGCAGGCGTTCTGGCGGGAATAATGACCGGACGCCGCAATGGCACCAGGCCCGGCGCTACCACCGGCGGCTGCTGCATCCGCGCCAGCATCTCCGTGCGGACGTAGTCCACAAAGCCCTGCATCTGCCGGTTCATCTCTTCCATGCGCTCGCGCATCTGCAGCACAATCGCGATGCCTGCGATGTTGACTCCCAGATCGCGCGCCAGGTTCAGGATGAACTCCAGCCGCTCCAGGTCCTCATCGGTATACAAGCGCGTGTTGCCGTCGCTGCGCGAGGGCCGCAGCAGCCCTTCGCGCTCATACAGCCGCAGCGTCTGCGGATGGATGCCATACATCTCCGCCACCGCCGAGATCATGTAGGCGCCCTTGGTCTTACGTCGCGTAGCCATCCTTCAACCTCAGTGCTCTGAGCCTCGAAATACTGAGAAACTCTACACCTAAGTCTAGCGCCTCTCAGCACAACTCGCGATTCGCCGGGCCAGCCTGTCTAGCGTCGCAGTGCTGCAACCTCTTTGGCCACCGTCTCAATCTGGTAGCCGCTGTACTCGATCGAGAGCGTTGCCTCGCCGCCGATCCGCACATGGCTGGACGATTCATTCTGCATGGGCAACCAGAAGCGCCCGCCCTCGCGGCCATAGCGGTACTCAAACGCCGCGCGGCTCAGGAACCACGACGGGCTCTTTGCCGGCTCGCCCACCACCCGCATCAGCCCATAATCGTCTTTGCTGATCCACACCCGGCCACGGTGCGAGAACTTGTCGGCCACCTTCGGTTCCACCTGCAGCACCCAAGCCGGCACGCCGTTCCACGTCTCCTCGCCCACCAGTTGCAGGTTGTAGTTCTCTGGCGACAGCACCAGCTGCAGCCGCGCAGCCTTGCCCGCAGCCTCCTCTTCGCTCTCCACCAGCTTTTTCAGCACCTTGTCGCAGAGGAACTTTGATCCCGACTCTGACTCGATCACAAAATGCTTCGCACCCGGTGCCCGGAACTCCAGCCGGACGTGCATCTCGGCCTCATGCTCGCCACCCGTGCCCTGGTAATGCACACGGTAGACTCGCTCCGCCTGGTAACCCTCCAGCGCCGCCGTTCGCTCCGCGTTGTGCGCCTGCATGCGCAACGCAATCGTATCGGCTCCTGGCGCCTGAGCCAGAGCGGCTCCGCACCCCGCCAGCAACAACACCCCCGTAGCCCAAACGTTATGCCGCATCGCACCACCCCCTTGCGGCGATTGCACCACTCTCTGTGCAAATAGAGTGTGTCGATCTGGCGATTTCTGGGTAAACGCACAACAGGGTGAACCCAATCGGGCTCACCCTCGTTGCTGCCTTGCCCTGGAACCTCGGCCTGGGCCTCGCATCCGTGCCTCGCTCCGCGCGGATGCCCGGCGCTACACGTCGCGCATCTGCTCCTCGCGCGGATCCTCCGGATTCAGCCTGGCCAGCTCGCGCAGAATCTCCTTGGAGCGCTCGTCCTGCACGCGCGGCACAATCACCTTCACCTCCACAATCTGATCGCCGCGCACGCCCTCGTGCGCTGCACTGGGCACGCCCTTCTCGCGCAGCCGCAGCTTCTGTCCGGTCTGCGTCCCCGGCGGAATCTTCAGCTGCGTGCGGCCTGCGCCATCGTGCGTATCGATGGTCGGCACCTCGATCTTCGCGCCCAGGGCGGCCTCCACCACGGTAATCGGCACCGTGACATGGATATCGTCGCCCGTGCGCTTGAAGACCGGGTGCGTCCCGGCCTTGATGATGAGGTACAGGTCGCCTGCGGGCCCGCCGTCGGTGCCTGCATTGCCCTTGCCCGCCAGACGAATACGCTGGCCGTCGCGCGTGCCCGGCTTGATACGAATCTCCAGCGGCGATCGCCGCGAGACGACACCGTGCCCCTCGCAGGTGGCGCACGCGTTCTGCACCTTGCCGGAGCCGCCGCAGCGCGGGCACTGGATGTTGAACTTCATCCGCCCGCCCATCTGCGTCACCTGGCCGGAGCCGTGGCACTCGCCGCACTCCGCACTGCCGCCGGTCGTCGACTTGCCCTTGCAGGTCGGGCACGTCTCCTGCCGGGTGATCTCAAGCCGGGTCACCCCGCCGCGCACCGCCGTCCAGAAGTCCACCGTGACGTGGTACTCCAGATCGGTGCCCGGCTGCGGACCGCGGCTGCCCCCTCGCTGGCCGCCGTTGAACATGCCGCTGAAGATGTCGCGAAAGCTGGAGCCGAAGCCACCGCCCTGACTTGCGCCGGCGCCGCCCTGAAAGTCAGAGAAGTCAAAGCCGCTGAAGTCAAACGGAACCCCCTGCTGGCCACCACCTGCGTGGCCGCCGTAGCCACCACGCGCCGCAGCCTCCGCCGCTGCCGGGTCAATCGAGTCAGAGTAGAAGCCCAGCTGGTCGTAGATCTTGCGCTTCTTCTCGTCGCTCAGCACGTCGTTCGCCTCGGAGATCTCCTTGAACTTCTCCTCGGCCTTCTTGTCGCCCGGATTCACATCCGGGTGGTACTTACGGGCCAGCTTGCGAAACGCCTTGCGAATCTCGTCCGGTGTCGCCGTCTTCTTGACGCCAAGCGCTCCGTAGTAGTCCTTGGTCTGTGTCGTCGCCATCGTCCTCTTTCCGCCCCATCTTCCCGCTCGACCTCTGCGCCGGGCCGCTCTGCTCTTATCGGCGCAGCACGCTGCAACACGAACTCTGCCGCTGCTTCAATTCCAAACCTGACTCGCGTCGATCGGCTCAATTCTAAACATCTGGTCCGGCTCCATCTCGCGCATCCGTTGCATAAACTCTACTGCCTCTGCCTGGGTGGCAAACTCCATCCGGTTGTACAACCTTCCTGCACGCAACTGATCGCATCTCCAGATCGTATCGGCCATTGATTCCCCCACGTAGCAAGATTTGCTTTCCAGGTCCAGCCCATGCTGTGCGTCTTTTGTGCCTCAGCAGCAACGCGACCAACCTACGCCATTGGACGCAATCCGGGTCGCTTTGCAGCCTGTGCTTCTTTTGCCTCCCCAAACGATCACTTCCCGCGAGTTTCACCTCACGGCACCACCGCTTACGCCTGGCAGGAGGGACACCAGTACAGGTTCCTGCCCTCCATCTCCTGCTTCTTCACCTCCGCCCCGCAGACCAGACACGGCTTGCCGTGCCGACGATACACGTAGTGCAACTCCTCTGGCAGCACCACACCGAGACTGCCGCGGCCACGGTCGCCCATCAGCTTGTAGCTGGGCCGATCCCGCTTCTCCGTCGTCACAATCCTTCGATCCACCATCCCGGCACGCATCAGCGCCTTAGCGTCCTTCCAGATGCTGCGCGCCACAGCCGCAGGCACCTCTCGCCCAGGGACAAATGGACTGAGCCGCGCACGGAAGAGCAGCTCCGCCCGGTAGATGTTGCCGATACCTGCCGCGACCTCCTGATCCATCAGCAGCGCGCCCACCGGCTTGCGACTCTTGGCCATGCGCTCCAGCACCCGCTCCGGCCCGTCGCCGTTGAGCGGGTCTGGCCCCAGCCGCTCCAACAGCTCGTTCCAACGGCGCTCGTCGTAGACTGTGCAATCCATCGGCCCGCGCAGCTCCACCCAGGCGATCTGCTCGGCAGGCAGCTCTTTGCTGCCATCGTTCTGGCTATAGCGCAGGCGCCGCAACGCGGGTGCGGTCTCAATCTCCGTCCACGTCACCGCCGCCGGGTTCCACAGACGAAGCCGCAGCGCGCCCTTCACCGGCGGCAGCGAGCCCTTGCCCTCGGTAAAGTCGCCCTGCAGGCCGAGGTGAATATGCAGAATGCGCCCCGCACCAAAGTCATAGCCCAGGTGCTTACCCACCGCCATGACGCGGCGCAGCTTGCGGCCATCGAGCAGGCCGGAGTCCGTAAACCGCCCCTGCGGCCCATCGACACGCACCAGCTTGCCGGCAAACGCCGTCTCATGCCGCTCCGCCCACCGATGGATCTCGTTTCCTTCTGGCATAGTCGTCCTAAACGATAAGTTTCTTCATATCCTTTAACAAAGCCATCAGGTGAAACCTGTCTGTCACGGAACGCTCAAAACCAAACTGCTCGTAGTAGGCTGCTGCGGCATCATCCTTGGCATGCACCACCAGCGCCCGGATTCCCGCAATCTCGGCTGCCGCAAGCGTCCTGCGAATCGCATCCTGCAACAGCGAGTAGCCTACACCCTGTCGCTGAAATCGCGTGTCTACTGCGAGTCGCGCAAGCAACATGACCGGGACCGGATGCCTGGCTACACCCTTCTTCATGCGTTCAGGAGCTACGGCGTGCTCTACAGCTCCAACCGCGAGACTGTAATAGCCAGCTACATCGTTGCCAAACAAGCCCAGGTACGTCTGCGCACCGCCTGCGGCAATATTCTGCAAGGCGTGCTTGCGAAGCCACTGGTTAAGATCAGCCTGACCGCAGTCAAATACGTCGATTGCATGATCGATGCGGAGCTTCTCTACCCGACGGTCTTCTTTCACTTCTTCTTGCCGCCGCGCACTGGTGCAAAGACACTGGGACGATCAATCAAAGCCTGCATCTTTGATGAAGCCTTTGCCGGTTTATCCAAGGCCGCAATAAACGCACGCCAGATCTTATCTTCCAGGCGAAAAACCGTGCGATCCGCCAGCGCCTCATCCGCCCGGGCCAGCGCGCTGGCCATAACAAACTCGCTCATCGAGCAGTTCACCGCAGCGGCAGCCTGCACCAGCTTCCGCTTGGCCGTCGTCGAGATACGCAGGTCAAGCTTTTCGGTCAACCGCTCCCGCTGTAACGCTTGCGTAGCCATCGTAGCCTCCAGAGATCACTATACGAAAATTTGTCCTGACATTGTCAAGACAGACTTTCGCCTTCAATTCCAGACATGCTCAATCGGCATCGGCTCAATCCGCAGGGTCAGCTCCGGCGCTGCGTCGTACAGGTGCCGGGCAAAGGCGCGGGCCTGCGCCTCGCTGCGGAACAGATTCTGCTCCTGCAGTTTGCCGCCAAACCACTGCTCGCACTTCCACACCGTCGTGTCCGTCATTCCCTGTCCTCCCTTCGGGCCACCTGCTGCCGAATGCAGCAAGGGCGCTCCAACCCTGGCCGGAGCGCCCTGTGCACCTGCCTTGCAACTCGACTTACTTCTCTACGTCCACATACTCCGCGTCGATCACGCCCTCGTCCTTCTTCGGCTCCTCGGGTGCGGCACCGGCAGCCGCGTCCGCAGGCGCTGCACCGGCCTTGTACATCGCCTCGGCCAGCTTGTGGCTTACCGCCGTCAGCTTGTCCTTAGCGGCGTTCAGCTCTGCCGCGCTGGCGTTCCCTGCCAGCACGCCCTTGGCCTCGGCCACGGCAGACTCAACGTCCGTCTTCTCGCCTGCCGGCACCTTGTCCGCGGAGTCCTTCAGCATCTTCTCCACGTTGTAGACCAGCGAGTCCAGGCCATTGCGCGCCTCGACCGCCTCGCGCTGTTCCTTGTCCTCGGCCGCGTGCGCCTCGGCGTCCTTAGCCATCCGCTCCACCTCTTCCTTGCTCAGGCCCGAAGAGCTGGTAATCGTGATCTTCTGGTCCTTGCCGGTGGCGTTGTCCTTCGCCGTCACGTTCAGAATGCCGTTGGCGTCGATGTCAAAGGTCACCTCGATCTGCGGTACACCACGCGGAGCACTGGGGATGCCACCCAGCTTGAACTTGCCCAGCGTGCGGTTCTGCGCCGCCATCGGGCGCTCGCCCTGCAGCACGTGCACCTCAACCTCGGTCTGGTTGTCGGCCGCCGTGGAGAAGGTCTCCGTCTTCTTGGTCGGGATGGTGGTGTTGCGCGCGATCATCGACGTCGCCACGCCGCCCATCGTCTCAATGGAGAGGGTCAGTGGCGTCACGTCGAGCAGCAGCAGGTCCTTCACCTCGCCCGCCAGCACGCCGGCCTGCACCGCCGCGCCGATCGCAACCACCTCATCCGGGTTCACACCCTTATGCGGCTCCTTGCCGAAGAGGTCCTTCACCAGCTTCTGGATAGCCGGCATACGCGTCTGACCGCCGACCAGCACGACCTCGTCGATCTTGCTCGCATCCACACCAGCATCCTTCAGCGCCTGCTTGCAGGGGCCAATCGACTTCTGCAGCAGGTCGTCCACCAGCTTCTCCAGCTGGGGCCGCGTCAACTTACGTACCAGGTGCTTCGGCCCCGTTGCGTCCGCCGTAATAAACGGCAGGTTGATCTCGGTCTCCTGCGCCGTGGAGAGCTCGATCTTGGCGCGCTCGGCAGCATCCTTCAGGCGCTGCAACGCCATCTCGTTGCCCTTCGCGGTCAGGTCCAGGCCGCTCTCGCTCTTGAACTCGCTGATCAGCCAGTCCACAATGCGCTGGTCCAGGTTGTCGCCGCCCAGGTGCGTGTCGCCGTTGGTGGACTTCACCTCAATCACGCCCTCGCCAACCTCCAGGATCGAGATGTCGAACGTGCCGCCGCCAAAGTCATACACGGCGATCGTCTCGTCCTTCTTCTTGTCCAGACCATAAGCCAGCGCCGCCGCCGTCGGCTCGTTCACAATGCGCTTCACATCCAGGCCGGCGATCTTGCCCGCATCCTTGGTGGCCTGGCGCTGCGCGTCGTTGAAGTACGCGGGGACGGTAATGACCGCCTCGGTCACCGACTGCCCCAGATAATCCTCGGCCGCCTTCTTCAGCTTCTGCAGGATCATCGCCGAGACCTCCGGCGCCGTGTACTCCTTGCCCTGCGCGCTGACCGCCACATGGTCGCCCTGACGGACCACCTTGTAGGGCACCATCTTCATCTCGTCGTTCACTTCATCCTGACGGCGTCCCATGAAGCGCTTGATCGAGTAGATCGTGTTCTCCGGGTTGGTGATCGCCTGCCGCTTGGCCACCTGGCCCACCAGGCGCTCGCCGCTCTTGGTAAACGCAACGATCGACGGCGTCGTGCGGCCGCCCTCCTCGTTGGCAATCACCTTCGGCTCGCCGCCTTCCATCACCGCGATGCAGGAGTTCGTCGTACCCAGGTCAATCCCAATAATCTTTCCCATGTCTTCCCCCAAATCCGGACCCTCGGGGCCCGGTTGCACTTCCTCATACCCTCACTGCGACTGCAAAACTCTTGTCTCTCGCCCGCCCGGCCTTAGCTGCAACCTCTCCAGGCCCTGACTGCGAGGTACCAGATCGACAATCCGATTCTCACACTTGAGTGAGTTATTGTCAACATATCTGATGCGAAAGTTCGTCTCCGGTTTCACTTCGCCTCGCCGCGCACACCGCACCCTCTCTGGAGTACGATGGCACGTGCCCCACCAGGCCCCGTTTCTCCATCTCAACCTTGAGGCAGCCGCATGGCCAACCCCTTCGTCCATCTCGAACTCAATACGCGCAACCTGCAGCAATCCAAGGACTTCTACGGCCAACTCTTTGGCTGGCAGTTTCAAGACATCGACATGGGCCCCATGGGCACCTACAGCACCTTCCAGTGCGATAGCGGCCCCGGCGGCGGCATGACGGCCAGCACCGGCGCACCCGTGGGCTGGCTTGCCTACATTGGCGTGGCCGACGTGAAGGCCACCACCGAGCAGGCGGTCGCCCTGGGAGCGACCGTGCTGCACGGGCCGGCAGAGGTTCCCGGTATCGGCTGGATGACCATCTTCCACGACCCTGCGGGTGCCGGCATCGCCATCTTTCAGGCCAGCCAGCCCGTGCCGGCGCAGCCTTAGGGCCGACGCCGGCGCCACGTGTTACTGTCGTCTGCATGAATGAGATCGAGGCCGTCGGGGCCTCCGCCCTCTCCGCTGTGCCAGCTCCGCCGGGCGCGGCAGGGCAGGAGCGCCCCTGGGTCTTTTCCTTTCTGATTGCGCCCTCCGCCGTGGTCTCCAATGGCGTAACGGCCGGCGTGCTGGCGTTGCTGCTGCGGCAGCACGGCGTGGCTCCGGCCCGCCAGGCGGAGATCCTCTCCCTGCTGGGTCTTCCCCAGATGATCTACTTTCTGTGGAGCCCGATCACCGACTTCTGGATGCGTCGCCGCAGCTGGCTGCTGCTGGGCGCGGTCGCTGCCGCCCTGCTTACCGTGATCGCCTTTCGGCAGGCGCGGCTGGATGCGCCGCTTACCGTGATGCTCTTCTTCCTGGCCATCTGCTGCACGCAGTTGGTGGTCTCCAGCTGCGGCGGCATGCTGGGCAACCTGCACGCGGAGTCTACGCGGCGAAGGGCCAGCAGCTTCTACCAGTCCGGCTCGCTGGCCTTTGGTGCCGGGGCCATCTTTGTGCTGGCGATGCTGGCAAACCGCGTGGGCACAGGCACGCTGGCCCTGACGACCGGCCTGCTGATCGCGGTTCCGGCGCTTGCTGCCTTTGCCGCACCCCAGCAGCAGATGGTCAGCCTGGGCGATCTGCGGCAGACGCTTACCGGCATATGGCGGGAGTTCAAGGCCACCTTTCTCAACTGGCGTGCCGTGCCCTACGCGCTGGTCATGGTCTTTCCCATGGGCAGTGGCGCTGCCATGGGTCTGCTGCCCGGCATCGCCGTCGACTATGGCGTGACCGCGCAGCAGGTCGCCTGGATGAATGGCCTGGCCGGGGCTCTGCTTGCGGCCGCCGGAGCCATGGCAGCGTCGTTGATTCCAGCGCGGCTGCGCGCCTCGGTCGTGTATCTGGTGCTCGGCATCGGCACCGGCCTGCCGCTGCTGCTGCTGGCCTTTGGTCCGCTCCGCCCCGCCAACTACTTTGCCGGAGCCACGCTGTACATCTTTCTGGTGGGCGCAACCTACGCCCTGTTTACCGCCGTGGTGCTGGAGTTTCTGGGCACCTCCGGCAAGAGTGGCAGCAGCCGCTACTCCATCATCAACTCGCTGGGCAACGTGCCGGTGGCGTACATGACCTTTCTGGATGGACGAGGCGCAGCCCACTGGGGAACGCGCGGCCTGCCGGCCACCGAGGCAATCCTGGGGGCCATCGGCGGATCACTGCTGCTGACCTACTTCCTGCTCCACAAGCCGACCGAGCCCTCGGCCTGATGCGGCACCCAGGTCCCGATTCCCCGTCGGGTGTGGGAGAATAGAGCCGTAGGCCCCTGTCGCCGGAACCACGCCGGCGGCCACGCGAAAGTGGCGAAATTGGCAGACGCACCAGACTTAGGATCTGGCGGAGCAATCCGTGGGGGTTCAAGTCCCCCCTTTCGCACCAACCTCTTGATTGACCCGAGAAAGTGAAGCATGAGCCAGCCCAGCAACGAAGCACCGCAGCAGCCCACCGTGACCCTCCACAACACCGCCGAGTACCGCGACAGCTACGCCAACAGCGTGCAGGTCCGCATGAGCGTCTGGGACTTCTTCCTGGTCTTCGGCACCATGAGCCAGAACTCGCCGGAAGAGGTGCAGGTGGCCAACTTCCAGGGCATCTACCTGAGCCCGCAGCAGGCCAAGGCGCTGTGGAACGTGCTGGGGCACAACCTGGCCCAGTACGAGCAGACCTTCGGCACTCTGGCGCTGGAGCCGCAGCAGTTTCCGCAGCAGGGCGGCCCCGTCCACTAGCCGAGTGCGCGCCTCCGGCTCCATCCCCGCAGACGGCAGGGTAGATCGCAGCGCCCCAGCCGGGACGCTGCCGCTGTGGAGACTCTACCCGCTCTTCTTTGCGGCCATCTATCTGAGCCACCTGACCCTGCTTCGCCTGCCCTACTACTGGGACGAAGCAGGGTATTACCTGCCGGCGGCCTGGGACTTCTTCCGCACCGGCTCCCTGATTCCGCAGAGCACCCTGACCAACGCCCATCCGCCGCTGCCCTCAGTCCTGCTGGCTGCCTGGTGGCACCTCTATGGCTTTGTGCCCAGCGGCACCCGCACCCTGGTGTGCCTGGTGGCCGCAGCGGCGTTGCTGGCGGTCTATCGCATTGGTTGCCGCGTGGCCACCCCTGCCGTGGCCGCTGTCACCACACTGCTGACAGCGCTCTATCCCATCTGGTTTGCGCAGAGCACACTGGCGCATGCGGACATCTTCGCTGCGGCCTTTACCTTGTGGGCGCTGGCCGGGTACCTGCCGCAGCAGGAGCCCCTGCCGCCAACGCCGCGTGAGCTGACCACCGTCGCCACACTCTTCGCGCTGGCCGCGCTCTCCAAGGAGACCGCCATCGTGACCCCGGCCGGGCTTGCGGCCTTGCACCTGGCGCAGATGCTGCGCGGCAACGCCCAGCGGCGCACCGTGCACCTGCGCTGGGTCATTGCCCTGGCTGCGCCGGTGTTTCCGCTCGCCGCATGGTATGCGTACCACCACGCCCACACCGGCTTCTACTTCGGCAACCCGCAGTTCCTGCGCTACAACGCGACGGCGAATCTGGACCCGCTGCGGGTGCTGCTGAGCCTGTGGCACCGCGCCCTGCACCTGACGGCGCACATGAACCTGTTTGTCGCCACCGGCTGCGCGGCACTGGCCGTCACGCGCCCCTCGGTGCGCGCGGCCGTGGTGAGCCGCAGCGCCCGGACGCAGCTCCTGCTGGTGGTCGCCATCCACTGGATTGCGTTCTCTGTGCTGGGCGGTGCGCTGCTCACGCGATACCTGCTGGCGGCCTACCCGCTGGTGCTGCTGCTGTGCGTAGCCGCCTGGCACCAGCATCTGCGGCGCTGGTGGCTGCCCGCACTGCTGACAGCAACGGCCTTTGTGGCAGGCCTATGGCTGAACCCGCCCTACAGTTTTGCGCCTGAAGACAACCTGACCTATCGCGACATGGTGGTGCTGCACCAGCAGGCCGTCGAGCGGCTGACCCACCAGTTTCCCGGAGCCACCGTGCTGACGGCCTGGCCCGCCAGCAGCGAGCTCACCCGGCCCGAGCTGGGCTATCTGCAACACCCGGTTGCCGTCACGCCCGTGCAGGACTTCCAGCCGCAGACCCTGGCCACGCTGCCGGCCACCACCGCTTACGACACGGTGCTGCTCTTCTCCATGAAGTGGTCGCCAGCCCCCGGCGCGCTGAACCTCGGCCATGCCAACGAGGCCAACGACGTGCGCTACTTTGATTTTCACCACGACGCCACCCCCGACCAGGCCGCCCAGCTGTTGCACGCCACCGTGGTGTGGCAGGCACAGCGGCATGGGGAGTGGGTTGCCATTCTGCGCAAGGACGCACAGCCCAGCGCAGGGAACGCCGCAGGCTCCGCTCTGCGCTGACCCTCTATACTGGAGCTCGTGCCGTTGCTTTCGTCATTCCGCCTGCGGGCCCTCGTCGTTGCCGTTCCTCTTGCGATGCTGCTGGCATGCGTGGGTCGCGCCCAGCAGGCCCCGGATGCCTCACCGACCCTGGGCGGTGGTCGCATTGTGCTGGTGCTGCCCTTTGACAATCGCACGGGCCAGCCCAACCTGGGCTGGATCGGGGACTCGTTTCCTGACACCCTGAGCCAACGCCTGGCGACGGTCGGTTTTCAGGCCATCAGTCGCGATGACCGCGAGTTTGCGCTGGATCACCTTGGTCTGCCCGTGGACTTCAAGCCATCGCGCGCCACGGCCATCCGTATTGCCCGCACCCTGGACGCTGCCTACGTGGTCGTCGGCAGCTACACCATGCAGCAGGGGCAGTTCGCCGTACAGGCTGAGGTGCTGGACGTGAATCAGCTGCACATGTCGGCCCCCATTACCCAGACCAATCCGCTGCAGCAGCTGTTTGACAACGAGAACACACTGGCCTGGAAGATTGCGCGCCAGGCAGACCCCAATCTGCACGTCGCCCTGCAGACGTTCCTGGCATCCTCGAGCGGCGTCTCACTGAGCGCGTTTGAAAACTATATCCGCGGCACCAGCAATGCGCCCTTGCCGGAGCGCATCAAGCGCCTGCAGGCCGCTGTGCAGCAAGCCCCGGACTACACCCCGGCGCTGCTGGCGCTGGGCAAGACGCTCTACGCCAATCGGGACTTTGACCACGCCGCCCAGACCCTGGCCCGCGTCAACACCAACGACCGTCTGGCGCTGGAGGCCGGCTTCTACCTGGGGCTGGCGCGGTTCAACTCAGGCCGCTACGCTGACTCCGAGACGGCCTTCGCCTTTGTCGCCAGCCGCCTGCCGCTGCCCGAGGTCGTCAACAATCAAGGGGTCGCGGCCAGCCGCCAGGGCCACGATGCCGCGCCGCTGTTCCGCCGAGCTGCAACGGCTGATCCGAACGAGGGCGACTACCACTTCAACCTGGCCGTCACCCTGTACCGCCATGGGGCCTACGCCGAGGCCGCAACCGAGGCCGACACCGCGCACAAGCTGAACAGTAAGGATAACGATGCCGTACGGCTGGCCACGGCCGCACGCGCCGCCAGCCCTGCGGACTCGCCGGGCAACGACTTCAACGAGCGCATCCGCCGCACCTACACGGAGGCCTCCTTCCGGCAGGCCGCCTTCCAGATGGATCAGCTCCGGGCCCTGCGCGTCGCCACGCTGCCCCCGGCCGAGCAGGCCGCGCAGTATGTGGACCAGGGCAAGCAGTACCTGGCCCAGGGTCTGCTGCCGGAGGCCGAGCAGGAGTTTGAGAACGCCCTGGGCGCTGACCCACACTCCGCCGCAGGACACGCCGGGCTGGCCCGCATCCGCGAGCAGAGCGGCGACCCGGAGAACGCGCGCAAGGAGGCGCTGGCGGCGGTCGGCCTGAAGCCCAACGTAGACGGCTACCTGGTGCTGGCACGGCTGGAGTTCCGGGCCGCCAACTGGAGCGCCTGCAACGCCCAGCTCAACCGCGCACTGCAACTGGAGCCCGGCAACGCCGCTGCCCGCGCCCTGCGTCACGAGGTGGAGCTGCGCAGCACGGCAGGCTCAGGCACGACACCGCAATGATCCTAGGCTGGAACCACAGCGATGCGATGACACTGCTGATGCTCGCAGGCGTCGTTCTGCTGGCGGTGGAGGCGAACCGACCGGGTGCCCTGGTGCCCGGAGCCACCGGACTGCTGGCCCTGCTGCTGGGCATTCACGGTCTGGCGAGCACACCGCTCCATCCCGCAGGCGTGGCGGCAGCCCTGGCTGGCCTGCTGATGATTCCGCTCGGGGCCCTGCGCCCGGCGCTGCGCTGGCTCAGCGTGGCA
Organism: Acidobacteriota bacterium; assembly: GCA_028872955.1. GTDB lineage: Bacteria > Acidobacteriota > Terriglobia > Terriglobales > Acidobacteriaceae > Edaphobacter. Next base: position 246 of record JAGWNX010000066.1, on the reverse strand, counting down.
GGCTCTGCGCTGCTTGCGGGGGGACTCTACGGGCTGAAGTCGGGCGCCGAAGGCCGTGTGCATCTGGCCTGGGCGCTGCTGGCAGGCGTCACGGTCGGCTATGGCCTGTGGTGGCTGGCTGCAGTCGCCTGGCTGGCCCGTCGCAACAAGCGAACGCTCAGCTCCACCCGCTGAACGGCTAGGCCTTTCTGCACTGCAGCAGTTAGACTAGACAGAAGTAAGTCCCAGCAAGGGAGTTTCGCAGGA
>JAGWNX010000126.1 GCA_028872955.1 Acidobacteriota bacterium | reverse complement strand
AAACCCATCGCATGATCGAAAATTCCCGCAAAATGCTGCGGAAGTCGTGCCTTGCACCCCGCAACGGCAGAGAGCGGGGTGGAATCGTCCGTGACCGTGCCCAATTGAAACCCACCTGTTAGCAAGTTGAGTTCCAAAGTGCCCCGTTTGCCATCTACAACTTTCCGCCTATGGGGGAGAAGCGTAAATTTGGGTTCAATAGGGTAGGTTTTTCACGGTCACCAGGCAGATTCTACATGCGAACTTTGCTCGAACACCTTATTTCGTCCTCTCCGGTCCGCAAGGCAACACCTGAGCTTGCGGGCGAATCCATGCCTGACCGATCCAATCCTTCCCGCACGTTCTCTTTGCACGATCGTCTCCTTCGCACCCACGCAAACCTCTTCGCTCGTCCGTCTTCCATCCTGACTTCTGCAGCGTCTGCCAGCACTGCACCCACGCAATCCGCAACTTCGGAGGCACGTATCATGTCCGGTCTGAATCTCACCCGAAACCAGGGCGCAACCAGCGCTTTCTTTGCACTTCTCGCTTCGAGTGTCGTGCTCATGGCCGGCTGTGCCAACATGACCTCGACGGCAACCTCGGCAGTCAGTCCGCAGGCGCAGGGGGTCAGCATCTCTGGCCATCTGCATGGCGGCAACCAGCCCGTTGCCTTTGCCACGGTTACGCTGAACTTTGCAGGGCAGTCGCGCTCGGCTACGGCCTCAACCGTTGCGGCAACCACCACCACGGCGGATGACAACGCCGGGTCCTTCTCCTTTATTATCGGCACGCCGGGCACGTCCTATCCGAACACGGGCAACACCTTCTCCTGCCCGACCAACGGCAGCGACCCGGTCGTCTACCTCAAGGCCGTGGGCGGCAATACGCTGAACACCCATAGCTCGTCCGTCAACAACTCGGCCGCAGTCTTCCTGGCTCCGCTGGGTCTGTGCAGCCAGATCAGCAACTCGCAGTTCGTTGATCTCAGCGAGGTCTCGACCGTCGCGACCATTGCGGCCATGCAGCAGTACTTCTTCCCATCCACGGACACCTTTGCTGCTGATGGTATTGGTTTCGCCAAGACCGCGATTACCAACTCCGCAGCCCTGGTCTCAACGATGGTGGACTTGAGCAACGGAACGGCGCGCAGCACGCTCACGCAGAGCGGCGGTGCCGATAGTGCCCCGCTCAATTACATGCTGAGCAAGGGCGTCAGCTCGGTCAGCGCGACGGCCACGATTCCGGCTGCAAAGATCAACACCATTGCCAACATCATCTCAGCCTGCGTCAACAACGCCTCCTCCTCAGCGACCGCCTGCAGCGCGCTGTTCAGCTTCGCAGCACCTCCGAATCCTACGTTCACCTCCTTGCCCCCCGGGACCACGCTCTCTGCGGCAACCGATGTGGCGCAGGCCGCGTACTACATGCTGACCAACCCCACGGACAGCACCAGCACCAATCTATCGAATCTCTATAACCTGGCTCCGGCCGTTGGCGCGCCCTATCAGCCGACGTTGGCCTCCGCTCCATCCGACTGGACCATTGGTATCAAGTACTCCTCCACCAGCACCTGCGGTACTTCCAGCGGCGCGTTTTTGGGCAGCCCAACCGGACTGTCGATCGACCCCGGCGGAAACGTCTGGATCGCCAACAACCAGTCAACCGGCAACCTGGCAGCCTTGACCGCGACCGGCGCACCGGCTACGTGCCTCTACCTGTCTGGCGGTGCTTCCAGCACGGTGGTGGACGACAAGGACAATATCTGGGTGAACAGCGGAACCACCAGCGTCTTCCGTTACTCTCCCAGCAGCTTCAGCACGCTTACTCTGACCACACCCGACGTTCCTCTGGCTCTCGCTGCCGATGGATTGGACAATATTTATTACTCAACGGCGACCAGCCACTCGCTGTATCTGCTTACAGCGGCGGCGGCACCGGGCGCGACCAACACGCTGGCCTCGATCCTGGTCGCTTCGAATATCGGCTCAGCCAACCAGATCTTCCCGGATTCCTTGGGTGAGATCTGGTCGACGACCGGGACGGGCAGCGTCAACCAGACGGCGGTAACCTTCACCAGTGGCGCGTTCTCGTCGTCGGCGACACACTCCTACACGGTCACCGGTTCGACGAATGGCATTCAGGTGAGCAACAACCTCTCAGGAAACACCAGCGTGTACGTGCTGAGCAGCCAGGGGGACATTACCCAGCTCTCTGGCACAGGCAGCACCTTTGCCACGGTCAGCGGCTTCCCGTTTAGCGGCTCCGGCCTGCAGACGCCCTCGGCGCTTGCACTGGACGGCGCGCTGAACAGCTGGGCGGCCAACACGGTTGCTGACCCCACCAGCGGTACCTTTGGTGTGGTGGAGGCTACGAACGGCGCAGCCGCCCTCTCACCCACGGCCGGCTTCCTGAACAGCGACCTGACCACCGCATCGTCGATGGTGATTGACCAGTCCGGCAACGTCTGGATTGCCAATGGCAACAACATCGAGGAGCTGGTGGGAGCAGCGGTCCCGATGTACCAGCCCTACGCAATCGGCCTCACCAACAACCGGTTCCAGACGCAGCCCTAGTTCTGCGCAACCGTTTCCCCGAAGCTCCCCGATCCCTGTGGATCGGGGAGTTTCTTTTGGGTGCATATTTTTCGCTGATGAAAATGCGATATTATGCACTGGTGAACAGCACACCTACTCCCGCAGAAGCATTTCGCCTGGATGGAAAGACTGCCCTGATTACCGGTGGTGCCAGCGGCATCGGTGCTGCAACCGCACGCGAGCTGAGCCGCGCCGGGGCGCAGGTCATCCTGGCCGATATCAACCTGAGTGCTGCGGAGTTCCTGGCCGCAGAGTTGCCCGGTGCACGCGCCCTGGCGATGGATGTCACCAGCGCTGCCTCCATCCAGACAGCCATCGCCACGATACCCACGTTGGACATTCTGGTGAACAACGCAGGCATTGGCCTGGTGGGGGATATCACGCGCACCTCGCAGGAGGACTTTGCGCGCGTCATGCAGGTCAACGTG
>JAGWNX010000125.1 GCA_028872955.1 Acidobacteriota bacterium | reverse complement strand
TTGGCGAACAGGGCGTGGTCAAACGTTGCATTCAACCAGTTGACGGTGGTGTGGCAGGTGCCGCAGTCGTGGGGCAGGCCAAGCTGCACGTGGTTAGGATTGTTCGCTGCTGTGAAGTCCTGCGCATGGCACCCGTAGCAGGTGGCCGGTGTGCCGACAAAGACGTTGTTAATGTGGCAGGCGGTGCAGGCAAGCGTGGCGTGCGAGCCTGTAAGGGCAAACCCGGTCTGCTTCAAGTGGTCAAACGTCGCGTTGAACCACGTATCCGCGTTGTGACACTGCTCGCACGTGGTGGGAAAGCCCGACTTGACGTGGTCAAACGCCGGGGTCATGTAGTCCTTCTGGTGGCAGCTGTAGCAGGCCGTGGAGAGCCCTTTGAACTGCCCCGTTGCGGCACCTTTATGGCACTCCTCGCAGGTTGCCAGCGCATGCGCTCCTACCAGCGGGAAGCGATTCTGATGATCGCGGATCATATCCAGCGAGACCTGCCAGCCTTTGACGGTGTGGCACTGCTCGCAGTTGGCACCAAACTGTCGACGATGAATATCCGCGTGGCAATCCGCGCACTGTTTGCTTACCTTGCTGAAGACGAGGTTGGTGTGGCACTCGGTACAGCCCACCTTCTGATGCATTCCGCGCAGGGGATAGCCAGTCTGGTCGTGGTTAAACTCCGGCAGTGCGCGAATCGGCTTCCAGCTGGTGAAGGTGTGGCAGTTGTCGCAGGACATCGCCATCGGACCGTGGGGATTGGTCACCTTGGCGCGCGGCGCATCGGCGGCTACGGTCTGGGCCACCGCAGGTTTAGGCCCGGCCATCCCCATCAACAGGGGGAACAGGCCAAGAGCGATCGACATGAGCCAGCGGGATCTTCGCACGCGATTCTCCAAGCAACAGGACGTTCAAGACGGCACTGTGCCATGCAGCAGTGCATCTTCCTAGACTGGAGTGAACCAAACAGCGGCAGAGACGATGGACAGCAAGGTATGGAGCGGGGAGGCAGGGGAGGTGAGGCAGGCAGCGAAGCTTGCAAGACAGGTCGCTGCTAAGACTCTTCTTTTCTACAGCTCCACACTCAAATACGCAAATTAAAATTCAGTTGCTACAGTTCCAACTTGATGCTTTTGAGTCTTCCACACCTTGAAGTCTTAATGGCGCAGGAGTTCCTTGGTCCGGCTACCACTTTTGTGTCAGCTTGTACCGGAGCTGGTTTGCTTTTTGGCGTCGCCATGGCAGGCCTCGCAGGTGGTTGGCGTGGGCTTGTAGACCAGGACGGATTTGCCCTCAATCTGGATCGTACGGGTGTGGCAGGCTTCGCAGGCAACGTGCTGATGAGCTCCGCGCAGCGAGAAGGCAGTCTTTTCGTGGTCGAACAGGGAGGGCTTCCAGTGGCTGCTCTCGTGGCAGGACTCACACTGCGTTGCGCGCGTACCGAACTGCGTTCCGTGCGGGTTTTCGTGGCAGTCCCGGCAGCGCGTCGAGGCAGTGGTGAAGGAGACATGCGCCATGTTGGTCTCCAGGTTAGGCGGGCGGTGGCAGTCGATGCAGGCCGCAGCCCGATGCGCACCCACCAGCGGGAAGCTGGTGCGCGAGTGGTCGAAGTGCATCACGTCAGCCCATTCGCGGGTGGTGTGGCAGGTCTCGCAGCCCAGAGGTTTGCCGCCTGGCCCAAGTGCGGCCATGCGTTGCGCGAACTGTCCGTGGTGAATGTCCTCGTGGCAGGTGGTGCAGGCCAGGTTGGCAAAGTGGAAGCGTGCTGCCTTGGCGCCCTCCATCGGTTTATGGCAATCAGCGCAGGCCACTGCCATGTGCCCGCCCGTAAGCGGGAAGGTGGACTTCTGATGCATGGCCAGCGTGAAGCTGGTCTGGGTGAACGTGGCAGCGTTGTGGCACTGCTCGCAGTGATTCTTCCACGGGGCACCGGCGAACTGGCCGTCGTGCGGGTCCTTGTGGCAGTCCACGCACAAGGCAAAGTCGAGCTTGAACCTGGTGAGCTTGCCGGCCGGAATGTGGCAGGCATTGCAACCGACCCTGGCATGGGGCGAGACCAGTGGGAAGCGAGTCTTTGCGTGGTCAGCGAGGGTGAAGGTCGAGGGCGACCAGCCAGCCACGGTGTGGCAACTCTCGCACCTGCCGCCGTCCGGACGCTTGGCAAACTGTCCGCCGTGCTCGTCGGCGTGGCAGTCCATGCACTGAGTGTGGGGGACAGGCGTCTTGAAGTCCCCACCCTTGTGGCAGGCCAGGCAGGAGACGCTCTGGTGCTTGCCCAGAAGCGGGAAGCCGGTCCTGGAGTGGTCGAAGCTGCCCGTCGTGGTGGACCTGGTCCACGACCAGGTGTTGTGGCAGCTCTGGCAGCTCTGTTTGAACTCGCCCTTGTGCGGGTCCGTGTGGCAGGCCGTACAGGTGCCAAACTGCAGCCCGGTGTACTTCGGCTGGCCGTTGATGTCTGGCGTGTGGCACTTGTCGCAGCTCACACGCTGATGCATACCGGTTAGCGGAAACGGAGTTCTGGAGTGGTCAAAGGTCTTGGGATCGAGTTTGGCGCCTTGCCAACTGGCGGTGGTGTGGCACTGGGTACAGCTGCTGCCAAAGCGGCCCTGGTGTGGGTCCTGGTGGCAGCCGGCGCACTCCGTCGTAAGCCCCATGTAGGTCTGGTTCAGATCTTTGGCGTTCAGCAGTCCTCGCAACGAGGGTGCAATGTGGCTGGCGTTATGGCAGGAGCGGCAGCCGACGCCGACGTGCTTGCCATCTAGCAGAAACCCGGTCTTGGTGTGGTCGAAGCCCTTGGGGGTGGGGTCCCAGTGCAGCATCTTGAACTCGATACCGTTATGGTCTGAGTGGCACTTGACGCACGCCGAGCCGGGCGGGCCGGACTGCGGATAGGTGGCATGCAGTCCCTGGTGCATCTCCAGCTCGCGCTGAATCTCACGGTGGCAGTCCGTGCAGCGAAAGGAGGGAGTGCGGGTGTTGACGGCGTGGCATTTGGTGCAGCTGGCGGGGGAGTCAGAGGCGTGATGCGCCCGCGCCAACGGGCCGGGAGAGATCTGGCCGTGGGCCATGGAGCACGCCGAGAGCGCAGCCAGCAGCAAGACCACGTGCATGAACACGCGCACAAACAGGCGCAGTGACCTGCGACG
>JAGWNX010000065.1 GCA_028872955.1 Acidobacteriota bacterium | reverse complement strand
CTCGCGGTTGAGGTAGAAGACGATCGACGAGCCATAGGACTGGTCGCCGTAGAGCATCACCACGGTGTCTGGCTCGATTGCGCCCGAGGTCTGCAACTGGTCGATCGCACTGGCGAAGTTGGCCGAGGAGAGCATGGTGCCAAAGCGCACCAGCGCGATGTGCGCGGCGATCAGAAAGATTGCTGCGGTGAGCGCGACGGCGGTGGTGGCGGCCAGGTGGTGGTGCCGGCGGCGGAGCCACCACGCGGCGGCGGGGCCCAGCAGAAAGGCCAGTGCGGCCAGTGATGCGGGCAGGCGCAGCGCGGCAAAGCTGGGGCCGGTCAGGTCAAACAGATGCGACATGGAGAGCGTGTAGTCGCCCACGCCGCGGTGTGCCAGCAGGTCGCCGATGTCTGGCACAAACGGCAGGTTGCGCGAGCTCCACAGGCCCAGCAGCAGCGTGATGGCGATGGCCAGTCCGGCGACGGTCAGGGTTGCGTGCGCGCCATGGATCCAGCGGCGCGCCTGTGCGTCTGTGGTGAAGCCTGCCTCCGCCCGGGCCAGCGCAGCGGCAATGAGCATGAGCAGCGGCAGATAGGCCGGGAAGGTGTAGTACTCCTGGTTGGTGGAGAAAGAGAAGAAGACAAGCACCACGACAGAGAACAGCGCCAGCAGCAGCGTGGTATGGCGTGTGTACTCGCTGGAGCCTGTGGACGGCGTTGCAGCGTGGCTGCGGCGGCGCAACAGCTGCAGCAGTGGCAGCGGCAGAAAGAGGCTCCAGGGAAAGAGCCACACCAGGTGCAACACCCAGTAGAGCGAGGCGGGCAGCTTGTTGTAGTCGCGTGGCAGGCGCTTACCCAGGAAGCGCAGGAAGTGCTCGTTGACGAAGTAGAACCAGAAGAAGCCGTGGGTGTGCCCGCCCAGCGTGCCGCCGGTGTTTCGCAGCCCCGCCAGGATGTGCCAAGGTGCCGCGATAGCAAGCAGCACCAGCAGCCCTACCGCGGGACGCAGCCTGCGCCAGCGGGCCAGGCTGCGCGTCAACACCAGGTAGAGCAGCGCCGTGCCGCCGAAGAAGACCAGTGCCACCAGGCCTTTGGTGAGCACGGCCAGGGCCAGCGCAGCCCACAGCAGCAGTGCGGCGCGCGCGGCGCTCTCTGCCGGGGAGCTGTCGTCGATGGCTTGCAGAAAGCAGTAGAGCGCCGCCGCCAGCAACAGCGACAGCAGCACCTCTGGGATGAAGATGCGCGTGAACAGGAAGATACCTGCTGCGGTGAGCGTTGCCAAGCCGGTGTAGAAGGCCGCACGACCGCCATAGGCGCGGCCAGCCCAGTGGAAGCCGAGCAGGGCCAGCAGCAGCACAGCGAGTGCCTGGGGCAGGTGGGCCGCGAAGGTGTTGGCACCGAAGATCCGCATGCAGATGGCCACCAGCCAGTAGGGCAGGGGAGCCTTCTCCAGATAACGAATCCCATTGACCTTCAGCGTGGTCCAGTCGCCCGAGGTGAGGATGTGGTGAGCCGCGCTGGCGTGCGTCGCGTCGGCGTCATCCAGCAGCGGCGGCGCAAACAGCGAGGCGAAAAAGAGAATCCCCCACAGAGAGAGCAGCAGGGTGAGCGCAGTGGAGCGCCGTGGGGCAGCGGGGCTCAGGGGCAAGGGAGTCAAGGTCATGATCAGTCGCTACTTCCTCAGGATAAATGCTCTGCTGCTGCACGGACGGTTTTGCACGGCTGGGCGCGTCCCAGGCATGTATCTTGCTTGTGACGAAGAATTCTGGCCGGAAGAGGTCTGGAGCGGGTATGCCGACGTTTGCAGCGGTTGATATTGGGTCGAACTCCTGTCGCTTGAAGATTGCCACGGTGCAGCAGCATCGACTGAAGACGTTGCACGAGGACCGCGAGGTGGTGCGACTGGGCGAGAGCGTCTTCCAGACCGGGGTGATCTCGCCGGAGGCAATGGCGACCACCATCCGCGCGTTGCGGCGGTTCCACAAGGCTGTGCAGATGCATGTGGTGGACAAGGTGCGCGTGGTGGCCACCAGTGCCATGCGCGATGCACGCAACGCCGACGCCTTTACCGAGTGGGTGCGCTCGGCCACGGGCTGGAACGTGGAGGTCATCTCTGGCCTGGAGGAGGGCCGCCTGATTCACCTGGGCGTAGTGACCCACGAGGTGGGCGCGCGTGGCCGGTGCCTGCTGGTGGACCTGGGCGGCGGCAGCTGCGAGGTCACCGTCTCGGACGGCGGTCGCATCCGGTCGATGGTGAGCCTGCCGCTGGGCGCGGTGCGGCTGCAGGAAGAGTTTCTGAAGACGGATCCGCCGGCCAAGCAGGACATCGCACGGTTGAAGCAGTTTATTGACCGCGAACTGCACCGGGCAGAGAAGAAGCTGGGCACGGTGCGGGTGGGGCTGGTGGTTGCCACGTCAGGCACGGCGTCGGCACTGGCCGAGGCGAGCGGCCACGTCAGTGCAGGGAGCACGGCAAAGAAGTCGCTGGCCAAGAAGCGCGTGGAGCGCGTCGGTGCCTTGACCGCAAGTACGCCGGAGATCCGCCGCCTGGCCGAGCGTCTGGCGCGCATGACCAATGCGGAGCGCGAGGCGGTGCCGGGCATCGGGCCGCGCCGGTCGGAGATCATCATCGGCGGCGCACTGGTGTATGCCAGTCTGCTGGAACGGCTGGGGCTGAAGGGCTTTCGTTACTCGCCGCTGGGGCTGCGCGATGGCATGCTGGCACAGATGCTGGCGGAGGTGGACCTGCGCACCTCGGTCCACCAGAAGCTGGAGTCAGAGCGCTGGGCGGGCGTGCTGGAGGTGTGCCGCCGTTACGCGGTGGACCTGAAGATGGCCGAGCCTGTGCGTGCGCATGTGCTGCAGTTGTTTGAGTCATTGCAGGGTGTGCACTCGCTGCCCGAGGAGTACCGGCTGTGGCTGCAGGCCGCAGCCATGATGCACGATGCCGGAAAGTACATGAATCACCAGGGCCACTACCGGCACACGCAGTACATCATTGCCAACTCAGAGATCTATGGCTTCTCGCCGGAGCAGCGTGCGATCGTCAGCGCCATTGCGCGCTACCTGGGCAAGTCGCGGCCAGTGCCGATGGATCGCGTGCTGCGCGCGATTCCGATCGAAGAGCATGTGCATGTGACGGAGGCCGTGGTGCTGTTGCGGCTGGCTGTGGCGCTTAACCGCAACCGCGCCAGCACCGCCGTCAAGCTGCGAGCGCATGTCTACCCCAAGCGCGTCATGCTGGATCTGATGCCGGGTCGGGGCGGTGCCGAACTGGAGATGTGGGCCGTGCGCAAGGAAGCCGATTACTTCCGCGAGGTCTTCCGGCGAGAGCTCTTTGTGGAAGTCGCGTAGAGCACGCGCACCGTTCGGGGATCGATGAGTCCCTGCAGGACAGGCACGCCGGTTTCGTTGATGCTGAGGCGCGCGAGCGTTCCCTTGCGCAGGCGGACGCTGGCACCTGCTGCAGAGCCGGGTGGCACCAGCAGCGAACCCAGGAACTGCGTCAGATTCGGATTGTGCCCGACCAGCAGCAGGTTCTCAGCGGCGGCGCAGTCGCGCAGCAGCTTGTGCATGTCCTTCACTGTGGCCGAGGGGGACAGCAGGTTGGACTGCAGAATCGCCGCCTCATAGCCCACCTCGGTACCCACCAGCGCAGCGGTCTGCAGGCATCGTTTGGCGGGGCTGGAGACGACCAGGTCAAACTGGGTGCGCATCGCGTTCAGGATGTGTGCGAGCTGCAGGCAGTGCCGCTTGCCGTCCTTGTCCAGGGACCGTCGCATATCGAGAAGCGGATTGGCTCTGCGAACTCCTGCGCTGGCGTGACGAAGAATGAAGAGGTTCATAGTGCACCGGAAAATCTAGATTGTACGTCAATCGGATACAGACTTCGAGACACCAACCGGGCCGGGCGACTGCCACAATTGGGTGGTGAGCAGACCAGCCAGCGAGTCGTGCCGCGCGATGCAGCGCAGCCCGGCACGCTGCAGGGCGTCGGCATACTGCGGCAGGTGGCTGGTGCGCAGTCCGGTCAGCAGACGAAAGGCCAGGTAGAGGCCCCGGATGCCGAGCTGGGCCAGCGGCCGCAGCGGTCCGTTTGGAATGCGGAACTCGGAGAGCAGCCACAGGCCACCGTTCTGCAGCGCCGGGCGTACCTGGGCTATCAATCGCTCCACCTCGGGCTGCGGAAAGCAGTCCAGGAAGAAGTGGGTCACCACCAGGTCAAAGTCGGTCGACGGTTGGTAGCCGAGGGCATCCGTGTGAACGAGGCTGAGCCGCGTGGAGAAGCGGCAGCGCGCCTGCAACAGATGCAGCATGGACACGCTGGAGTCGAGTGCCGTGGCGGTCAACCGCGGATTGGCGCGCAGCAGCCTGCTCAGAAAGCGTCCGTCGCCATCGCCCAGCACGAGCGCACGCCGGGCGTGGCGCAGATGCGGCAGAAAGTGGCACCGGCAACGCATGAGCGCGGGGCCCAGGGAGAGGTACTCCAGCCAGCGGTAGGGGCGGGCGATGGGGTCGAAGCTTACCTTGCGGCGTGGCGTCATACGCGCGGCAACAGCCACAGCAGCGGTGTCAGCAGAACAGCATCCGCAGCAGCGCGCAGCGTGATGGGCTGTAGGCGATGGCGCAGCCCGTGCAGCACGCCAAGCAACAACGTGCTGAGCGCGATGGCCAGGTAGAGCGGACTGGCGGGAGTCCTGTGTCGCGTGGCTCCGGCCAGCATCAGCAGCAGAAAGGCGACCGCCGCAATGGGCAGATACGGGAGAACAGCACGCGTCAGCGGGTTGGCCTCGGGGTACTGCGGGGAGTCGCCGAAATGCTCCCACGCATAGATGAACAGGCAGTTGAAGGTGCACAGCGCGGCAAAGGCCGCAGCCGGACCCACCAGTTGCGACTGCAGCTGCGGTGCCATGGTTCCGGCCGGCAGAAAGACGAACGCCGCAAAGACCAGGCCGACGGCAAACTCCTTGGGCAGACGTTGTGGCGCCGCGACCGAGTGGATGATGGTGAGGTAGCCGCCCAGCAACACCGCCAGCACCAGATACCGCAGCAGGATGGGCGAGGGCAGAGCGTGAACCAGCGTGGCCAGGGCCAGTGTGACGAGCGCTGTGGCTGTCAGGAATGCCTTGTAATGGCGATGCGGGAAGAGATGCCTCGCCTCCAGCTGCGCCGTGTGCAGCGGATCGACAAAGAGCTGCCTGGCATCCAGCAGCCGGTCGGCAGCGTAGAGCAGCCACACCGCCAGAAAGAGCGCAAGCGTCATCGCCCGGCTAAGGGGAATCTGGCACGCCGAGGCCACGAACCACGTCCAGCAGACAGCGACGCTGGGCGCATCCAGCGAGAGCAGATGCCAGCCCTGCAGCAGTGCCTGCGGCACGCGCCAAGCCGCCGGCGTGGCGTTGCGGCCGCGCCGGTCTGTGCTGCTGGGCTGCGAGAGCGTAGAGGGCATGCGTGCTGAGTTCGACACCGCATCCGAGCCGGATGGTGCCAGAGTCTTAAGCGTAGCAGGCTCGGCAGGGCATCTGCGGTCGGTAGTCTGCTTGCTCAATGAGATGCGTGCCGCCGCGATCAGGGTTGCTGCAGGCGCTAGTGCTCGGGGCCGGCCCAGGCCGCAGGATCAACGCTGGCGAAGAGGCTGTCGCGCTGCTCGATCTCGGCCAGTCGTGCGTCCTGCTCGGGGGTAATGCAGTTCTCGGCCAGGAAGCTCTGCCAGATGGTGTGGATCAGGTGTAGATAGTCGCGGTGGGTCACAAAGCGCAGCTCGGCGTAGTCGCGCGCGGAGCCGGTGGTGATGAGGAACTGCCAGTCCGACGACTGCAACAGCAGCAACTCGCGACAAAGCTGCTGCAGGATGCGCCGGGCCAGCACCAGGTCCTGCGGCGGCTCCATGCTGGTAAACAGGGTGCACGCCTGGCGCACCAGGCGCTCAGCCGGGTACAGGTGGGAGTAGGTCCAGGAGGTGTCCGGGTTGAGCCACACCTGGTGGTTGCCATGCACGCCCCAGGAGCCTTCCTGCATGGCGATCGTACCCGCCGCAGGATAGCGATCCAAGTACTCGGCTGCCGACAGCATCTGGATGCCGGTCTGGCTCTGCTGCATCGTGCGCGCTACGGCTTCCAGCCATGCGACGCCTTCAAACCACCAGTGGCCAAAGAGCTCGGCATCAAACGGCGCCGCCAGGATGGGCGGCAGCGCTTCATCGAAGCCGGTGTGGAGCGACTGCCAGACGATGTGGACAAAGTGGTCTGCGTGAGAGCGGATGCGCTCCGCGGCGGCCTGTGGCTGGTACGGCTGCTTGTCCGCCATGTCGATCTGCGCACCGGTGATGGACCAGTAGCGGTGTCCACCGGGCCAGCGCTTTTTATGGAAGTCGAGATAGTGAAAGTCGGCAGGGTAGCCGGAGTCGCCCGACCACACCTGCAGGCCGGTACGTGGATCGCGCGGAAAGACCGCCACGGGCTTCAGCGGCGGCGTCTGGTCGCCGTAGCTGCCCGTTACCAGGTAGGGCTGGTGGAGAGGGCGGTTCGGGCCGCAGGCGATCTCTGCCAGCTGCGGGTTGGGCACAATCGGCGATGCCGCCTGCTCGTAGGGCGAACGTGTGCGGCTGGAGGACTCCACCAGGTGGGTGTCCACAAAGAAGAACTCGAGGCCAGCCTCGGCAAAGGCCTGCTCGACTCCCATGCGCGGGGCAGGCGCGGGCCTTGGCGAGCCATCGGCGTTGGGCATGGGGAAGGCCCAGACGCCTGCCGGGCGGTAGCCGCACTCCGGCGACCAGACGCCCCGCGGTCGTGTGCCAAAGTGCTGTTCGTACACCTGCAGCGCTGTCTGCAACTGGGCCCGGATGGCCTCATCGGTGCCGACCAGCGGCAGGTACGGATGGGTCGCCGGACACGTGAGAATGTGCACCAGGCCAGACTGGTGGAAGTGCCGGAAGCGGGCAATCAGATCTCCTCCCAGCGCGTGAAAGCTATCCAGTGCCTGCTGGAAGAAGCTCTGCCACATGCGAGCCAGCTCTGCGTAGTGGGCTTCATTGGATTGCAGGAAGAACGCCTCATCTTCGCGTGCGGCTGTAATCTTGCGCTCCGCGTAGCGCGGAAACTCGGCGCGAAAGCTGGGGTGGGCCAGTTGCTCCAGCAGCACGGGCGACAGGTTCAGGTTGGCGTGGAAGCGGATGCCATCGCGCTCCAGGCGGCCCAGCATCTCCAGCAGCGGCAGGTAGGTCTCAGCGGCGGCCTCCAGCAGCCACTCCATTCCGTGGGGCCAGGTTCCGTGGTGCACCACGTAGGGCAGGTGGGCATGCAGGGTAAGCGTGAGGTAGCCCAGTGGCTGAGGCGAGGGTGAGCCGGAGCGGTTCGAGCCGGGCTGGGTCAAGAACAAGTACCTCAGAGCACAAAATGAGCAGGCATCCGCAGCCCTGCATCGCGTAAGGATGCAAATGCTGGTTGAGAGTCCACCAGAGCCGCGGCCACTGGATATCCCGTGGCCGCTCTGTGGGCGCATGCCAAACGGTGAGACAGCAGCGCTGGCGAGGGGTATGCTGGAGATGGATCATTACGGTACAGAAGGCGTCTGTCCCACGATAACGATCGTGGGCTCTCGCGAGTCGAACCAAGGCAGGACGTGGGTGACCCTAGACCGAAGGAGGAAGTGCAATGGCTGAGAATCGTGGCGCAAGTGGATTGGGATGGTTTCTGGCTGGCCTGGGCGTAGGTGCCGTCATCGGTGTGCTGTACGCGCCGAAGTCTGGCAAGGAGACCCGCGAAGATCTGCGGGCTGGCGCTCTGGAGGCGAAGGAGCGTGCAGCCGTGCTGGCAGATCAGGCACGGCAGCGCGCGGCAGACCTGGCCACCCAGGGGCGGCAGCAGGTGAATGATTACGTGGATCGTGGCCGCGAGTACTATGACCGTGGCCGCACCCAGTGGACCCAGTACGTGGAGAAGGGCAAGAGCCTGGTGCAGGAGCAGCAGGAGCGCGTGAATGCCGCAATTGAGGCAGGCCGCGACGCCTATGCGAAGACGACGCACGAGGGCTGAGCTGAGTCACGCAACACGAGTAACACGGGGCCCGATCAGCCTGCACGCAGGGGATCGGGCCTTTGTCACTGGACGCCTCGGCACTGCGCTCCGGGCGATGGAGGAGAGTCGATGAGTATGTTGAGCATTGCTGGTCTGTGGTTGCAGGCGGAGGATACGCTCCCGGGTGGCACGACCCACCTGCTGGTTCTGTTTGTGGGGCTGGTGGCGGTGGCGCTGCTGACCCAGGCTATCGCCATGATCGCGATGGCTGTGGGTGCCTCGCGGGCCCAGAAGCGCGGCCTGGAGATCGCCGAGGAACTGCGCGCCAAGGTGCTGCCGGTGGTCGACCAGACCAGGCACCTGCTGGAAGATGTCTCGCCCAAGGTGCGGGTGATTACGGACAACCTGGTGGAGACCAGTCACGTGGTGCGCTCGAAAGCGGCAGAGTTTGACGCGACGCTGAGCGACGTGAATGAGCGCACGCGGGCTCAGGTGGCGCGCGTCGACGAGATGGTGACCGCCACGCTGCGGGCTACCGAAGAGATCAGCACCATGGTGCAGACCGGCGTCAAGGTGCCGGTGCGCCAGTTTGCCGGGCTGATGAACGGCCTGAAGGCCGGGATGGACGTGCTGCTGGATGGCTGGAAGGGCTTCGGCCGTGGTCGCCCCAGCCAGCGTGGCCCTCGTCAGGATATGGATCTGTAACCATTCTGGTATCAAGAGCAGGGCGGCCGAACGGGTTCAACGATCCAGCCGCCCCCCACTACTTCGTCGCCCTGGTAGAAGACGGCAGACTGGCCGGGAGTAATGGCACGCTGCGGCTCGTCAAAGCGAGCCGTCACTTCGTCCTCGCCAGCGCCGGTCAGGGTCGCATCGGCTGGGGTGTGCCGGTGCCGCACCTTGATCTGCACGCGGATGCTCTCGCCTGCAGCCAGCGTGGGGATTGAGATCCAGTTCAGCCGGTTGGCCCGCAGGTCGTGCGACATCAGCTCCTCGTTGGAGCCCACCGTCACCTGGTGCGACGCGGCGTCGATGTTCACGACATACAGCGGATTAGCCGAGGTGAGTCCGAGGCCCTTGCGCTGCCCCACGGTAAACGACTGAATCCCCTCGTGGCGCCCCAGCACTTCGCCTGTGGTTGTGACCAGCTCGCCGGCAGAGTCAGGCAGCGACTGGCCTTGCTCCTCAAGATAGGCCTTGAGGAAAGCGTTGTAGTCTCCACCTGGGATAAAGCAGATCTCCTGCGAGTCGGGCTTTTCCGCAACATTCAGTCCAGCCTGTGCGGCCAGGCCGCGCACCTCGGGCTTGCTGGTGTCGCCCAGCGGAAAGAGCGTGCGTGCCAGCTGCTCCTGCGTCAGCCCAAACAGGAAGTAGGTCTGGTCCTTGCTGCGGTCGGCGGGGCGGGAGAGAATCCAGCGGTTGCGCTCGGGGTCAAAGTGGTTGCGCGCATAGTGGCCGGTGGCGATGCGTTCGGCACCGATCTGCCGCGCGGTGAGCAGCAGCTGGTCAAACTTCAGATGGTTGTTGCACAGCGTGCAGGGGATGGGCGTGCGCCCGGCCAGGTACTCGGAGACGAACGGGCGCACCACCTCATCCTCAAACCGCTGCTCCTGGTTCACCAGGTAGTAGGGGATGCCCAGGTGTTCGGCAACGCGTCGCGCGTCATACACATCGTCGATGGAGCAGCAGCGACCCTGCACGGCCTCGGGCATGCCCTCGTGTCCAGCCAGTCGGCGCTGGTTCCACAGTTGCAGCGTCAGGCCGATGATCTGGCAGCCCTGCGCACGCAGCAGCGCGGCGACGGTGGAGGAGTCCACACCGCCAGACATGGCAACCGCAATGGTTTCAGGCACAGGCATCGTTACGCTCTCTTCATTATCCCAAGAAACCTCGGAAGCTGCTGGCGGGGCTATGATGCAAACAGGCCGCAGCACGACGGCAAAGATACGTCCACGGAGAGATAGCGCAATGCCACGGAGTTGGCTTCAGTTCGCACTGGCAGGCATGCTGTTGACTCCCGTAGCCGCGGTTGCGGGTCCGCCGTTCCAGACCGATGACCCCGACCCGGTGGAGTATCGCCACGTAGAGATGTACGCCTTTGAGCTCTCGGACAGTACCACCGCCGGCGGCACCATTCTGGAGATTCCCAGCTACGAGGTGAACTACGGCGTCGTGCCCAACGTGCAACTGCACCTGGTGCTGCCGGTCGCCATCAGCCTGGCCCCGCAGAGCGGCCCGGTCTACTACGGCCTGGGCGACACCGAACTGGGTGCCAAGGTGCGCTTTGCCAAAGAGACGAAGCACACCCCCGAGGTCGGCATCTTTCCATTTGTGGAGTTGCCCAGCGGCAATGCGGACAAGGGACTCGGCGTCGGCAAGACCTGGTATCGGCTGCCGCTCTGGCTGCAGAAGAGCTGGGGCCCTTGGACCAGCTACGGCGGCGCGGGCGTGGCCGTGGTGCCGCAGACCGGCTATGCCAACTACCCCTTTGCGGGCTGGCTAGTACAGCGCGAGCTGAACAAGCGACTGACCCTGGGCACAGAGCTGTTTGGCCACGGAGCCATGGGAGACGCCGTGGGAAGCACGCGCTCCGCAACCCTGGCAGACCTGGGCGGCATCTACGAGTTCCACGACGGCTTTGACCTGCTCTTTGCGGCTGGTCGCACCGTGTATGGCCAGCCGGAGACCTACACCTACCTGGCGCTGTACTGGACGTGGGGCCCGCATGGCGACCATGCCGACGGGGCGTCGCCGCTGCTCCGGCAGGTCTTCAGCCACTAGCGCCCTGGGTCCTGAAGCGCGTCGCAATCGGCCGGGCCGGGCAGGCTCCGTCTGCGTCTATGGCTTGGTGGCGGCCAATGGCTGCAGAATATCGTCGAGAAGTGCCGGTGTGCTGCTGGAGCGTTCCAGCGCCGGGTAGCGTTCGCCGTCGCGGTACGCCACACTCACCTGGCTTAGGAAGCCGTCGCTCTCGACAATCAACTGGATGGGAGCACCCGTCTGCTGCGCGCTTTGGATGGCCATGTGCAGCGCATCGGCCGAGTAGACGCGGCCATTGACGCCGACCAGTCGTTGTCCTGGTGCCAGCCCGGCCTGGTCTGCGGCAGAGAACATCCGCACATCGCGCAGATTGCCGCCGGAGTCCAACTCGAGCCCCAGGGAGTACCACAGCACCAGATCGTGCGATGGGCTGATGGCCGAGAGGGTGCGACTGGTCGCCGTGGGGGTCTTGGTAAAGACCAGCGTATAGCCGCCACGCGTGATGCCATCCAGGTCAGCGTGCGGGGTAATGGAGTCCACCCGCTCGCGAAAGAACGCAGCCCAGTCGTAGGGCAGCACTTGATTGAGGGCAGCAATCACTTCGTCACGGTTATAGGGCAGAATGGCCGCGCCGGTGTCTCCCCCGCGACCCAGGAATAGCCGCAGAAAGTCGTTGAGCGAGCGTTGGCCGCCGGTCTTCTGGCGGATCAGTGTGTCGGCATCGAGCCATAGCAGGATGCCCTCCTCGTAGTAGTCCTGCCCGCGGCGCCAGTTTGACCAGCCCGGCGTGCCATTGCGCAGAATACTGGCGGCGATGGCGGTGTCGTCTGTGGAGCGCCAGGTGCGCCCCGGTGTGTAGTCCAGGTCCGCTGCTGTCAGTGCCAGCCGGTCGCGAAACTGCTGCGCGGTATCCAGGCCGGCGCGTGCCGCCAGCACCTCGCCCAGGTACTGGGTCAGGCCCTCATACACCCACAGCAGCTCGCCCTGCTGCATGGTTGCGAAGTCGGGCTGGTAGAGATGGTCGGGGCGGCGATACTTGCCGTTCCAGGAGTGGGTAAACTCGTGCGGCAGCAAGGTGGCGTCGCGGAGTTGGTGATCGACGTCGGCAAAGCTCTTTTCGTCCACGCCGTTGTCGGAGGACTGCCCGTGCTCCAGGCCCTCGCGCCCGGCGACGTCGGAGAGTGTCAGCAGAAAGTGGTACTGCGTGTAGTGGTGCGAGCCAAAGACCGCTTGCGCCTCGCGCACCAGGTTGCTGACTGCGGCAAGGAACTCCGGCCGCAGCGTCAGATCCTCGGGCAGGTCGGCCGCCACGTCCAGGTAATGTGCCGGCTTCACGTCCTGGGCCAGCGGAATCTCGCGCAGGTTGCGTCCCACCAGGATGGGAGAGTCCTGCAACTGCTCCACCGTTGTGGCTGCAAAGTGCAGCCGGTCTGTGCCGGGATGCTCAGGGTCGAGGTGCTGCAGGGGTACCAGGGCTGTGCCAAATCCCCAACCGTGGGGCACCACCACGCTGGGCTGGATCGCGATCTGCCGCACGGGCTGGTTGGCTGGGTACAGCAGCAGGTTCTCCCACTCCAGCATGGCCATGGTCTGCGTGACGCGCCCGGTCACAATGCAGTCCAGATGTGCGTGCAACATGGTGACACCCACTGGAATGACGAGATGAAACTGGTACAGGTCCGTGTCATCGCGTCGCCACGGCAGCGTCCTGCCGTTGGCGGTAAACACCACGCCGGTGATGTTGCTGGCCGGTCCGGTGGGCCGGTGGTTGCCGGGGATCCACTTCGGTGTGGTCAACGCCAGCGGACCCGGAGCCACAGGCAGATCGACCTCGGCGTGCATCAGGCGGCGCGGCGCATCGGTCAGGTCGGCGGTGATCTGGATCGGGGTCGTCTGGCCCGGGGCAGGGTGGGCCAGCATGGCGGGTGCTCCAGCTAAGGCAAGCAACAAAAGCGGACGAGGTAGCAACCGACGGTCTCCTGCTGGCGAGGTTGGGATAGGCAAACGAGCGGCAGCCGTGGCAGCGGGCCAACGGCTGCCGGTGGTGCTAGCTGGCCAGTGCTTTTTCAATGGCTGCGATCACGATCGGGTCGTCTGGCACTACGTCTGGCGAGAAGCGCGCAACGAGGTTGCCGTGACGATCCAGCAGGAACTTCTCAAAGTTCCACAGGATGCCGGGCTCGGGATTGGTCGGCGCGTAGCTCTCCAGGCGGGCGCGAAACTTGCCCGGTTCGATCGCCGTGGCCTTGGGCAGGCCGCTGGTCAGCGCTGCGTACAACGGATGCGTCTGCGGACCAGTAACGCTGATCTTCTGAAACATGGGAAAGTTGACGCCGAAGGTGGACCGGCAGAAGGCGAGAATCTCTTCATTGGAGCCTGGCTCCTGGCCGGCAAAGTCGTTGGCGGGGAAGCCGAGCACGGTAAAGCCCGCGTCGTGGTAGCGCGAGTGCAGCTTCTCCAGCGCATCGTACTGTGGCGTCAGGCCGCACTTGGACGCGACGTTGACGATCAGCATGACCTTCCCGCGGAAGTCGGCGAGTGTGACGGTCTCGCCAGTGATGCGTTGCACGGGAATCTCCAGCAGTGGGGCGGCGTTCGGCATGATCTCTCCTGTAGGAACTCGGAATTATGAATGTTGCCAATAAAAAACTTTTATATACGGGTCTCTTAGGTCGTACCCCTTAGAATCTACGTGACCATGAAAATTGTAGATTCTGTTTTTGGTAAGCCGCTGGCCACCAGTGAAGAACGTGGCGAGCACATTGGGGTAGCCGCGGGAATTCCTATCTTTGGTTTGGACGCTCTGACCAGCGCGGCGTATGGTCCTGAAGCCGCGATGACTCTATTGATTCCGCTGGGCGTCGCCGGGATTCATTACGCGGTGCCGGTGGTCAGCTCCATTCTCATGTTGCTGGTCATCGTCTTCTTCAGCTACCGGCAGACGATTGAGGCTTACCCCAACGGTGGTGGCTCCTACACCGTGGCGACGGAGAACCTGGGCGAGAAGGCGGGCCTGTTGGCCGCCGCTGCGCTGATGATTGACTACATTCTGACCGCTGCGGTGGGTATCTCGGCAGGCGTGGAGGCAGTGACCTCGGCCCTGCCGCACCTGGCGCCGCATACCCTGCTGCTATGCCTGGTGATTCTGGTCTTGCTGGCCGTGATCAACCTGCGCGGCGTGAAGGATACCGGCACGGCATTCATTTTGCCGACGTTCCTGTTCGTGGGCACGCTGCTGCTCGTCATCGGCGTGGGCGTGTTCAAGTCTCTGGCGGCCGGTGGGCACCCGGTCGCGCTGGCTGCGATGCCGCTGCCGATGCCAGCCACCATGAAGTATCTCTCGCTGTGGCTGCTGCTCAAGACGTTCTCCAGCGGATGCGCCGCCATGACGGGAGTTGAGGCAGTCTCCAACGGCGTTATGGCCTTCCGTGAGCCGCGGCCACGGAATGCCAAGCTGGCGCTGACCATCATCATCGCGATTCTAATTGTGCTGTTGCTGGGCACCACCTATCTGGCCAAGACCTACAGCATCATGGCGATGGACCCGAATGCGCACGACTACCAGAGCCTGCTGAGTCTGCTGGTCTCGGCCGTCTTTGGCCGCGGCTGGTTCTACTTCCTCACCATGGGCAGTGTCTTTCTGGCGCTGGCGCTCAGCGCCAACACGGCGTTTGCCGACTTTCCTCGCCTCACCCGAGCGATTGCGCTGCATGACTTTCTGCCCCACGTCTTTACGCTGCGCGGGCGCCGTCTGCTCTACTCGCACGGAATCTACGCGCTGACGGGCTTTACCGGCGTCATCCTGATTCTCTTCGATGGCATCACCGACAAGCTCATTCCGCTCTACGCCATTGGCGCGTTCCTTGCCTTTACGCTGTCGCAGGCGGGCATGGTGGTGCACTGGAAGAAGGAGCCCGGCAACCACACGTGGCACATGTTTGTGAACGGCTTTGGTGCGGTAGCGACCGGCATCACGCTGGTGGTGGTACTGGTCACCAAGTTTGCCTCAGGGGCCTGGGTTACGGCGCTGCTGGTGCCTTCGCTCATCATGATCATGCTGGGCGTCAAACGGCACTACACCCGCATCAACCATGAGATGCAGGACCCGCCGCCCTTGAGCGTTGCCAACCTTGAGGAGCCGCTGGTCGTCATTCCCATGGCCAAGTGGGATCGCATTACCGAGAAGGCACTGCGCTTTGGCCTCGTCATCTCCAAGGACATCAAGGTCGTGCATGTTCACTCGGATGACGACGCCGACGAAGGGCTGGAAGGCGTGTGGGAGGACAAGATTCTGACCCCGCTACGCCACGCGACCATGCAGGAGCCCGAGCTGGTGACCATCATCTCCAAGTACCGCTTCATCATTGGCCCGCTGATGAACTACATTCGCGGGCTGGAGGCTGCCAACCCCAATCGCAAGATCACCGTGCTGCTGCCGGAGCTGGTGGTTCGCCACTGGTGGGAGAACGCCCTGCATGGCCAGCGCGTGCAGCTGCTGAAGCTGCTGCTGCTGCTGCGCGGCAACCAGCGCATTGTGGTCGTCAATATTCCCTGGTATCTCTAGCGCTGCTGGCAAGCGGAACAATCAAGCCGCAGTCGTGCTGCCGCCTCGGGCAAGCCGGCTGCGGCTTAGCTTTGCTTCCAGGTGGGCGAGAGCTGGCGCAGCCGGGCAACCGCATCCGGAATGATGGCCAGCGCGGCGTCGATCTCCTGCGCCGTCGTCAGTCGCGAGAGCGAGAAGCGGATGCTTCCGCGCGCACGCTCGGTCGAGAGCCCCATCGCTTTCAGCACATGCGAGGGCTCCGTGGCGCCGGAGTGACAGGCCGAGCCACCGCTGACGGCGATGCCCTTCAGATCAAGCGCAATCACCAGGGCCTCGGCCTCGACATGGTCGAAGTAGAGGTTGGTGGTGTTGCCCGTGCGCGGCGCTCCGGCACCGTTCACCCCCGAGGCAGGTATGCTCGCCAGCAGGCCGGCCTCCAGGCGGTCGCGTAGCTGGGCCAGGTGCGCATGTTCCTTGCTGGCCATCCACGCGCCAGCCAACTCGGCGGCCTTGCCCAGCGCCACGATGCCGGGCACGTTCTCTGTGCCTGGGCGACGGTGACGCTCATGCGATCCACCGAAGAGCAGCGGTGCCAGCCGCACGCTGCGCCGCACAAACAAGACGCCGGTGCCCTTGGGCGCGTAGAGCTTATGGCCAGAGAGGGTGAGCAGGTCGACGTGCCGCAGCGGTCCCTCAGGGCTCAGATCCAGTGGCAGCTTGCCCGCGGCCTGCACTGCGTCCGTGTGGAAGAGCGCACCGTGCGCGTGAGCGATGGCAGCCAGCTCGGCAATGGGTTGGATGACGCCCGTCTCGTTATTCGCGAAGATGATGCTGACCAGCCGGGTGTTGGGCCGCAGTGCGGCCTGCAACGCAGCCGGCTCCACCACGCCCTGCGTGTTGCAGGGCAGGATGGTGACCTCAGCGCCTGCCTCGCCCAGCGCCAGCGCGGTCTTCAGCACGGCGTTGTGCTCCACGCTGGTGGTAATCAGGTGGCCGGGCGTGGAGGCATCCGATGGCCCCATGGCGCCGAAGAGCGCGAGATTGTCGCCCTCGGTGCCGCCTGAGGTGAAGACCACCTCGGAAGCCCGGCAGTGAAGGAAGCTGGCCATCTGGTCGCGGGCCAGGTCAAGCGCGGCACGTGCCTGCTGGCCCGGCTGGTGAATGGAGCTCGCGTTGCCGAAGACCTCCAGCCAGAAGGGGCGCATGGCCTCCAGCACCTCGGGCAGCAGGGGGGTCGTGGCGTTGGCGTCCAGATAGATGCGTTGCATGGCCTTATTCTACGTCGGCCTGCATGCGACAGCTGTGAGCCTGCGCACTGCGCCTAGCGCAGCAACTCTTCCTCCGTTGCCGGAGCCACCAGCAGGAAGGTCAGCGAGAATCCGGCGATGTCATCGTGGTCGCGCAGGCTGCGGCTGTACTCGCCAGAGAGCGTGATGTGCCGTTGCACCGGGATATCGAGCGAGGTCAGAAAGCCGTTGTCCTCAGACGCACTGGGGCCAAGCGCCTTGGTCACCCGCTTGGCTCCCTTGCCGGTTGTGGAGTAGATGGTGGAAGGGGCAACCGGCAGTTGCTCATAGGCGTCGATCTCCAGGCTCATATTCGCGGGCAGACTATACGATGTGCCGGCCTGAAAGTGGGCGATTGCGCCGACAGCCGTATAGCTCTTTCGGATGCGCGAGCTGATCAGCGCACTGGAGTCGCCGATGCCCAACTCGATATCGGGCGTGAAGTTGCCGAAGTCCTTCTCAAAGTGGTTGTTCAGGTCGACGGTTGGCTTGCCTGCACCCAGGCCGAAGTTGCTGTTGCCGGTGGGGAGTCCGAGCGTGAAGGTAGCCATGTAGCTGAGCGAGCCCGAGGTGACAAACTGTGCCGCGAGTGCCGTATCGCCCAGCACGCCGGTCTTCACCCGCTGGCTGTACACCGGCTTGGCCTTGGTGCCCGTGTTCTGCAGCACGTTGACGTAGGCGTACACCGGGACAGCCGCGTTCACGCTGAAGTGGCGGTTGAAGCGGTACGCAATGCCCGGCGTCTCAAGGTTGGACCAGCCATTGCTGGAGTCGTGCTCGGATGCGGTCACCAGCGAGGCATTGAATCCACGCTGCTGGGGAATAAGACCGATGGGGCCTGCCCCGTTGCTGGCTCCGCTGGCGGTTACGCCACCATCGGCGGCAGGCTCCGCCGCATAGGCTGCTGTAATGCAGAACAGGAGTGCTGCTGCAATCACCATGGCCGGGACGAGAGAGAGGAATACATTGCTGCGGGTCGTGCGCACGTGGATACTCCGGGGCCAGTCTGCCCTCATCCTTGCAGGCTATCTTTCTGATTGTAAGCGGCCTACGCAACTTTTGTGGGAGTGG
>JAGWNX010000064.1 GCA_028872955.1 Acidobacteriota bacterium | reverse complement strand
CTGAAGGCGGATGTGCTGGTGGGGAACGCCGCCCTGGTGGGGGACCGCCGCAAGTTTGCCAGTGTTCTGCTGTCGCCGAACTTCGCCGCGCTGGAGCGATGGGCCCAGGCGCAGGGCATTGCCACCACAGACCACAACGCGCTGGTGGCAGATCCGCGCGTGATCGCCGCCTACGCTGCGATTGTGGAGCGGGTGAACGCAGGCCTGGCGCACTTTGAGACGATGAAGCGCTTCTACGTCGTACCCGAGGAGTGGAGCATTGAGGATGGCAGCCTGACGCCCAGCATGAAGCTCAAGCGCCGCGTCGTGGAGTCGCGCTACGCCGCTCAGATTGAGGGCTTCTACGCCGAGCAGGCGGTGCCGAAGAAGTAAGCCATGGTTCCCCGGTAAAGTCAGCCCAGGATGTATGATGCTGAAGGTTGTTCAAATGCGGAACTTGGAGGAAGTAGATGCGTATTGGAATGTTGACCGGTGGTGGCGATTGTCCTGGCTTGAACGCGGTGATCCGTGCCGCAGTTCGTAAGGGCATTCTGCACTACGGGGATGAGTTCATCGGCTTTATGGAAGGCTGGCGCGGGGTACTGGACAACGTAACCATGCCGCTGACGCTGGAGACGACCTCTGGCATCCTGCACCGTGGTGGCACGATCCTGCGCTCCTCGCGAACCAACGTGAAGAAGATTCCTGGCGGCTTTGAGAAGTGCGCCGAGGTGCTGGCACAGAACAAGCTGGACGCGCTGATCGCCCTGGGTGGCGACGACACGCAGTCGATCAGCCTGGCGCTGACCGAGCATGGCATGAAGTGCGTGGGCGTGCCCAAGACGATTGACAACGACCTGAATGGTACCGATGTCTGCTTCGGATTCGACACGGCGGTCTCGATTGCGACGGAGGCGATTGATCGCCTGCACTCGACGGCCGAGGCGCACAACCGCGTGATTGTGTGCGAGGTGATGGGCCGCGATGCCGGCTGGATCGCGCTGACCTCCGGCGTGGCTGGCGGTGCGGATGTGATTCTGGTGCCGGAAGAGCCGATCGATCTGGACGAGGTGTGCCGTCTGCTGACCTACCGTCGCGAGCACGGCAAGAAGTTCTCCATCGTGGTAGTTGCGGAGGGCGCGAAGCTGCCCGCGGGTGGCCAGGTGGTGGTGGGCGGCAAGGTGGATTCGTTCGGCCATGCACAGCTCAGCGGCATTGGCCAGGCACTTGCCGAGGAGATCGAGAAGCGCACCGGCTACGAGACGCGCAGCGTGAACCTGGGGCATACCCAGCGTGGCGGCACGCCTACGGCGTACGATCGCATGCTGGCGACGCGCTACGGCCTGGCTGCGATTGACCTGGTCCACGAGGGCAAGTTTGGCGAGCTGGTGGTGCTGAAGGGCACGGAGATCACCAGCATTCCCATCAAGGAAGCGATCTCGAAGAACCGCACGGTCCATCCGGAGCTGCTGAAGACCATTCGTGGCCTGCAGCCGCTGCGGTAGAGGGAAAGCCAGAGATTCCACTTGCTTTGCTGTGGAAAAGCGGGTAAAAACAGGGTGCTGCCGAAGTTGGCAGCACCCTTTTATTTCATCCCGGGAGACGAGACTATGGCTGGTGCAGTGCAGGAGCTGGTGCGTGAGGTGATGGATATCCGGCAAGCCGCGGAGTATCTCGGCATCAGCGGAGACACGCTGTATCGCTATGCGTCTGAGGGGTTTGTGCCGGCCTTCAAGCTGGGCAACCGGTGGCGATTCAAGCGTAGCCACCTGGACCTGTGGATGGATGAGAAGTCTGGCATGAAGCCCGCACCGGTGGGCGAGGCCGTAGCGCCGAAGCAGAAGAAGCCTGCGGGACGGGCTCGGTAGATGACGCAGGATTCTACCGCGGGGGCCAGCGCGGCGCGACCCCTAGGCAGGGGACTGAACCAGGCCTCGATCCTGCTCGCGATCGGCGTGTTTGCCACCAGCATGGCGCAGCCCCAGGTGCTGGGCAGGTTGCCGCTGCAGAATCTGCTGAAGAATGAGTTGCACGTCGACCGGACGATGAGTTCGGCGTTTTTCTTCTGGGCCGGGCTGGCCTGGTACTTCAAGCCGCTCATTGGTGTCGTCACCGATGCCTACCCGATGTTCGGCAGCCGTCGCCGCAGTTATCTAACCATCTTCACCCTGCTGGCCACGCTGAGCTGGCTGGCACTGGTCTTCCTGCCTCATCACTACCACGTCTTTCTGGTCGATGCGGTTGTCACCAACGCGTTTATGGTGGTGGCCAGCACCGTGATTGGCGCCTACATGGTGGAGGCAGCCCAGGCCACGGGTGGCTCCGGAAGATTGTCCGCGGTTCGCCAGCTGGTGCAGCAGGGGTGCTTCGTCATCCTGGGCCCCATCGCCGGCTTTCTGGCCAGCATCAAGTTTGGCTGGACGGCCGGAGCCTGCGCGGGCACCATGTTCCTGCTGTTTCCGGCAACACTGCTGCTGGTGAAGGAGCAGCGCCAGCCGGTGGATGGTGCTGCCGTGCTGCGCAAGGCCAGGCAGCAGATTCTGGATGTCGCCCAGGCCCGCACCATGTGGGCCGCCGCAGGACTGATGGCGCTGTACTACCTGGCCCCGGGACTGACGACGGCAATCTTCTACCGGCAACAGAATGTCTTGCACATGAATACGCAGCAGCAGGGCTTTCTGGTCTTTCTGACGGGCAGCTTTGGTGTGGCTGCGGCCATTGCCTATGGCTATCTTTGCCGCAGGCTGGCGCTGCGCACGCTGCTGTTCTGGTCGCTAACGCTGGGCACGGCGGTGGGCCTGCTGTACCTGGACTACACGACCATCCACAAGGCGCAGATGATGGACTCGCTGAACGGCTTTATCAGCACGCTGGTGGAGCTGGCGCTGATGGATCTGGCTGTTCGCTCCACCCCGGCCGGCAGTGAGGGGATGGGCTTTGCGCTCATGATGAGCGTGCGCAACTTTGCCCTGTACGGGACAGACTGGTTTGGCTCGCGGTTGTTGGACAAGTATCACTACACGTTCAACTCGCTGGTGCTTTTGAATGCTCTCACCACGCTGCTGGCCGTGCCATGTGTCTTTCTGCTGTCGCGAAGAATCGTAATGGCTCACGACGCCCAGCCTCCGGCGATGGTGGCGGCTCCAGAGACGGTGCTGGAGTAGCCAACCGCTTTCGCCGCTGCCCGTTACGCCGCTGCCTGTTACGCCGCTACTGGGAGATCACCATCTGCGAGGTGGTGGTGATGGGCAGAGTGGCCGAGGGGATGAAGATGCTGGCCAGCGGAAACTGATACGTCACGACAACTTTGACGACATTGCCAGGGTTGTTGCACGGCGAGACGGACGGCGTGCAGTTTGACCCGGTCGTAGGGAAGCTCGCTGTCACCAGCATCTTGGTCGTGTCGATGCCGGGATAGTTCAGCGAGAGCACGTAGTTTTGTATCTGCGTCGTGCTCGCAGGGCAGGCTGTGGTGAAGGTATTGCAGGCGGAGCCGCGCACGATGGCATAGCGTGTGCCTTCCCGGGCAGCAAAGGCGATGTAGTGGTAGGTGTACAGGGCGAACCCCAGCTCCGTAATGCCAAAGATCATCGTCACCAGAAGGATGATCGAGAGCACGGACTCCACCAGCGCAGCTCCACGCGTGTCGTTGTGCAGGCGGCGCATGGTCAAAGCCTTCGGGCTCATTGTTCCACCCGCATGACGGACTTGCCGTACAGGGTAAAGGTGCTGGGTAGTCCGGGCAGCGTGACTGGCGGGGCCACGGTGGCCTGTGTATTGACCTGCACAAACTCCAGAATGCGGTAGCCGGGGCAGTCGCCGTAGGTGCAGGTCGAGGTTCCGCTGCCGCCGGAGCAACTGCAGAAGTGTGAGGCGGCGGCGCTCAGGCTGGCTACGTTGACGCCCTCAGCGAGAGCGGCCGCCTGCATGCCCGGAGTGTCTGAGGCAGAGGCGTGCGTCTGGGCACCGTACATGACGCCGGCCTGGGCCGCATTCGAGACCTCAATGCCGACGTAGAACAGATACCCGAACTCGACAATGCCAAGAAACAGCAGCAGCAGGAAGGGCATCACCACGGCGAGCTCCACCAGCGATTGCCCCCTCTCGCCTGCAGGCACGGCGAGTGCGGCTCGTTGGCCGACATGTCTCCGCATGGACTGATTGGGTGTGTGCATCGCTTACTCCACAAGAACGGCTGTGGTGATCGGGGACGTGGCTCCAGGCAGCGAGGCATAGCTCTGGAAGCTGCTGTTCCCGACGAGTGAGAGGGAGTTGGCAACAAAGTCGGTATAGATCGTAGAGCCGGAGTTGCCGGTGAACGAGACATCCGCCGAAGGTGCGTACTGCACACCCTCAATGGTGGAGCCGGAGTTGCCGACCAGGGTGATGGAGTTGGTGTTGGTGGAAGGCTGATAGAAGAGGATGCCGCTGTAGGTGCCGGAGGTTGGTGCCGTCAGATCAACCACGCCTGTTCCGACGATGCTGGTGGAGCCCAGCAGGACCAGCGTAACCCCTGTGCCCGTTATGGACGCCTTGCCCGAGATGGAGAAGTTGCCATTGATGATGTAGGTGCCGCTGCTGAGGGTGAGCGAACTGTTGCCGCCCAGGGAGATGCCGTTGTAGCAGCCGGGAGTGAGAGGGTTGGTGGACGGCATGGTCACACAGCTGGAGGAGTTGTAGCTGGGAGCCGCAAGGTAGGCCAGTGGATCGCTGACCGGCGCAATGCCGGAGACCGGTGTCGGCGAGACGGTCACATTCTTGGTGCTGGAGTAGCTGCCACCCACACCGATGGACTTGGCCGTCAGGCTGGCATTGCCCACCATGGACAGGTTTCCATTGTCGGAGATGCCGCAGGTGGAGACGTTGATGGTGGTGTTGCCGTTCATGCTGATCCCGGGCGAGGAGGGGCCGCCAAGCGTGTAGATACAGCCCTGACCGGCTCCCTGGGTGCTGACCGCGCGTGCTGCCACCGTGACCGTGGGAATGTTGAACAGCTTCATCAGGTAGGTTGGCTCCGCCAGGCTGGCGATGACCTCAACGTATCCATTGGGTGTGACGCCGGCGTGTGGGCCGCTCTGCGGGGGCATGTTCACCGTCAGGGTAAAACCGTTGCTGCCGCTGGTATAGCCGCTCTGGGTGGCGGCTCCGGTGGCTGCCGTAGTGGAGTTGCCGTAGTTCAGCTCGGCTGCGGCAGCGATGGCTGCGGCGTCAGCCACGGCCTGCATCTGGCGCTTGGTGCGGAAGAGGTCGCCTACATCGACGGCCAGACCTAGAAAACCAGCCAGCACAGGAATGCAGAGCAGCGTAAAGACGAGTGCCTGGCCGGACTCATCGTGCAGGATTCGGCGCAGTAGTGTGGGTGAACGCATGGGTACCTCCACTTTGGCGCTGACCACCGTGCATAAGACCGCAGGTTACGCCACTTGCGAACCAAGCCCTTGCCAGGCAGGGGCTTGCACACATGGCAGCGTACCCGGCCTGAATGCCCCAGTATGCGCCTGTAAATGGAGGTCACGTCAAGAGAAGAGTTTGGCTGCAGCAAATTGCAGAGAAGGTTAGGCAAGCATTCAGGAGGTGCAGGAAGTTGCGCTTGTAAGGTGTTCAAGGGAGATGGCTTGCCATCCGTTCCAGCAGTGCTGCACTGGTTTGCGCACCAGTAGGAACTGTCGTTCCTGATTTTCCGCACAGGTCTACGCGCCCTGCAGCGTCAGCACGGTGATCTCTGGGGGGCAGTTGAAGCGGAAGGGAACCCCTACGGTGCCCAGGCCGCGGTTGACATAAAGCTGGGTGCGGCCAAAGCGGTAGTAGCCATGCGGGTATAACTTGCCACCCGGCGGCAGCACCAAGGGGCCCAGGAAGGGCAGATCGACCTGGCCACCGTGGCTGTGGCCCGCCAGAACCAGGTCCACATACTTGCCCCGGGGATGCTGCAGGATCGTATCCGTAAAGTCGGGGCCGTGCGACATCAGCAGGATGGGAGCGTTGGGGCGGGCGGGCAGTGCCAGGTCCAGATTGGGGTGGCTGGTGTTCGGGTCATCGATGCCGGCCAGCCAGACGCGGCCGCCTCGGCGCTCCAGCGGGATGTAACGATTGGTCAGCACCGGCGTGCCGCTGGCGGTCAGGGCATCGGTCACCATGGCGGAGCCCACCGTCACATCGTGGTTGCCCAGCACAGCGTAGCGCTCCGGTGCCTGCAGCCCGGCGAGGATCTCTGCGGCGCGATAGGCGGCGTGGCGTGCAGAGACGAAGGTGAAGGCTCCCTGCGTGACAAAGTCACCGGTGATCAGCACGACGTCAGGCTGCAGCTCGTTGATGCGATGCACGGTGTGCTGCAGGAAGCTCGGCTCGGTGAACTCGTCCAGGTGGATGTCGCTGATCTGGACGATACGATAGCCGTGGAAGGCGTCTGGCAGGCTCGGGATCTGGATGGTGCGGCGGACGACATCGAGTTCGTGCCGTGCCACCTCTCCCGCGTAGAGCGTCATGGCCGCCGCAGCCGTCGCTGTGCCCAGCAGAAAGCGTCGGCGGGTCAGTACGGAGTCGGCTGCAGGGTGCGGGGAGGACATACCTCTATGATACCGGCTCTTGCGCGGGCTCGAATGCCGCGGGTGACCCTTGCCAATAACGGGTGCCGGCCCGGGATGCAGAATTTCAGCGAGAGGTGGCGTCGCCTTTGGGTAGAATCGAGAGGTGATGAATCATTCGTTGCGACGCAGGCGGGCGGCCAAAGCTGCTGCAGAGGCCGGAGTGGAAGCACTGCTGCTGACGCACCTGCCGGATGTGAGGTACCTCACCGGATTTACGGGCTCCAATGGTACGGTCGTCCTGGTTGGGGGCAAGGCTGCGCTGTTTACCGACGGCCGGTACACCACGCAGGCCAAGGAACAGACCAAGGGGCTGAAGGTGGTGACGGTGCCCAAGAGCGCCGCGGCTGCAGCCGGTGCCTGGCTCGCGGAGCAGGGGGTGAAGCGCTGCGGCGTTGTGGCGGCCCATACCACGCTGGCCCAGCTCGATGGCATGCGTCAGGCGTTGCCTGCCGGGTTGCGGCGCAGCTTCTTCAAGCCTGTGGAGCCGCTGGTTGCCAAGTTGCGTGAGGTGAAGGACGCCGACGAGGTGGCGATTCTGCGCAAGGCGGCGGCGCTGGGCTGCCGGTTGTTTGATCCGATGCTGACCCTGCTGCAGCCGGGCATGACCGAGGTGGAGGTTGCTGCGGAGCTGGAGTACGCTGCGCGGAGGGCCGGAGCCAGTGGCATGTCCTTTGACACGATCGTGGCCAGTGGTGTGCGCTCGTCGCTGCCTCACGGCACGGCCTCGCTGGCCAGGCTGCCCCGGCGCGGGTTCGTCACCCTGGACTTTGGCGTGATGGTGGATGGCTACTGCTCGGATATGACGCGCACCGTGCACCTGGGCAAGGCCACGGCAGCCGAACGGGAAGTGTATGATTCTGTTCTGGAAGCGCAGTTAGCGGCCGTTGCGGCGGTGCGCCCCGGGGTGGCGCTGGGGGATGTGGACGAGGCAGCGCGAAGCGTGCTGCGGCGGGCGGGACTGGACAAGCAGTTTATCCACTCCACGGGACACGGCGTGGGTCTGGAGATTCACGAGATGCCGCATGTGGCTGCAAAGCAGACGGCGGTGCTGCAGGAAGGTATGGTCATCACGATCGAGCCTGGTGTATACCTTGCGGGCAGGTTCGGGGTGCGGATCGAGGATATGGTTCTGGTAACAGCGCGGGGTGGCGAGACGCTTACGCCCACGCTCAAGGCCTGGATCGAACTGTAGCGGGAAGTCAAGACGCGAAGACGCCTGAGGAAGGCGCAGGAGACGGAATGGAAGGCAATAAGTTGCAAGAGCTGCGGGAGCTGGTTGAGTTTCTCAAGGCCAATGAGATCGCTGAGTTTGACCTGGAGCGCGAGGATCTGAAGGTCCGCATCAAGTTTGCGGGCGAGGCCGGGGTGGATGTGGCGCAGTTGAACCGCCTGCTGGCCAGTGCCCCGGTGGCTGCGGCTGCTCCGGTAGCGGTGAGTGCCGCTGCAGCCTCGCCTTCCGCGCCAGCCAGTGCTCCTGCCGCCCCGGTGGAGAAGCTGCACGAGGTGAAGTCGCCGATTGTGGGCACCTTCTATGAGTCGCCGTCGCCGGGTGCGCCCTCGTTTGTGAAGGTGGGCGACGTGGTAGAGGCTGGCCAGGTGCTGTGCATTGTGGAAGCCATGAAGCTGATGAACGAGATTGAGGCCGACGTGGCCGGTGAAGTGGTCAAGGTGCTGGCATCCAGTGGGCAGCCGGTGGAGTACGGA
This sequence comes from Acidobacteriota bacterium, assembly GCA_028872955.1. Classification (GTDB taxonomy): domain Bacteria; phylum Acidobacteriota; class Terriglobia; order Terriglobales; family Acidobacteriaceae; genus Edaphobacter. The sequence goes on along the minus strand of JAGWNX010000064.1, from coordinate 9,969 downwards.
CAGCCGCTGTTTGCGGTCCGCGCGCGCTAGATTGCGTAGCGGAGAACGACCAGAGCGAGAGGGAAGGCGCCAGCACTATGTTTCGTAAGGTATTGATTGCCAATCGTGGAGAGATCGCGCTGCGCGTGATCAGCGCATGCAAGGAACTTGGCATCCGTACGGTTGCCGTGTACAGCGAGGCCGACCGGAACAGCCTGCATGTTCGTTTTGCGGATGAAGCCATCTGCATCGGCCCGCCGCGCAGTGCGGACAGCTATCTGAACGTGCCTGCGGTCATCTCGGCGGCAGAGATCACCGACGTGGATGCGATTCACCCGGGCTACGGCCTGCTGAGCGAGAATGCGAACTTCGCCGAGGTGTGCCGCGCGTCGAACATCAAGTTCATTGGGCCTCCGCCCGAGGTGACGCGCATGATGGGCGAGAAGTCCACGGCGCGGCAGACGATGAAGAAGGCCAAGGTGCCGATTCTGCCGGGGTCGGACGGCGTAATCGCCGACGAGAAGGAAGCGCTGCAGTGGGCGAAGGAAGTGGGCTACCCGGTCATTCTGAAGGCGGTGGCGGGCGGCGGCGGACGTGGCATGCGCATTGTGCGCAGCCCCGAGGAGCTGCCTGCGATGTTCCAGCAGGCCTCGACCGAAGCGGCGAACGCCTTTGGCAACGGCGACATGTACATGGAGAAGTTCATCGAGCGCCCGCGCCACATTGAGTTCCAGGTGCTGGCCGATGAGCATGGCAATGTGATGAGCCTGGGCGAGCGCGAGTGCTCCATCCAGCGTCGCCACCAGAAGCTGATTGAGGAGGCGCCCAGCCTGATGGTGAGCCCCAAGCTGCGTGAAGAGCTGGGCAAGACGATCAAGAAGGCGCTGGAGAACATCGGCTACTGGAACGCAGGCACCATCGAGTTCCTGATGGATGAAGATGGCAAGATCTACTTCATCGAGATGAACACGCGCATCCAGGTGGAGCACTGCGTGACGGAGATGGTGACGGGCATCGACCTGGTGAAGGCGCAGCTGCGCATCGCCGCGGGCGAGAAGCTCTCGGACATCATTCCCAAGCCGGTTGAGATTCGCGGCCACGCGATCGAGTGCCGCATCAACGCCGAGCACCCGGAGAAGTTCACGCCCAGCGCCGGCAAGATCACGGCCTTCAACGTGCCAGGCGGAAATGGCGTGCGTGTGGATACGGCGCAGTATGCCGAGGGCGTGGTGCCGCCGTACTACGACTCGATGATCGCCAAGCTGATCTGCCACGGTGCCGACCGCGACGGCGCGATGAACAAGATGCAGCGCGCGCTGAGCCAGTTTGTGGTGCAGGGCATCCACACCACTATTCCGCTGCACCAGCGCATCTTCGAGGACGAAGAGTTTCGCTCGGGCCAGTTTGACACCAAGTTTATGGAGCGCTTCCTGGCCCGCCAGCAAGGGAGCTAGTGGTGTTTCCCCGGCTCTACGCGATTGCCGATGTTGAGGTGCTGGCGCGGCGTGGGGTTGCGCTGCGCGCCTTTGCCCAGGCACTGCGCCAGGCGGGTGTGGGGCTGGTGCAGCTGCGGGACAAGCGGAGTGCTCCGCAGCAGGTGCTGGCGCATGCGGCTGTGTTGCGCGAGGTGTTTGACGGCTCCGGCTGCCGACTGATTCTGAACGATCGCGCCGATCTGGCCGTGCTGGCAGGTTTTGATGGCGTTCACGTGGGCCAGGGCGATCTTCCGGTCGAGGCGGCGCGTCGCGTGGTGGGGCCCGACCGCTGGGTGGGCATCTCCACGCATACTTTGGAGCAGGTGCAGCGGGCTGCCGCAACGGACGCGGACTACCTGGCTATAGGCCCGGTGTTTGCCACCAGCACCAAGGCCGATGCTGACCCCGTGGTGGGTCTGGAGGGCGTGCGCCAGGCGCGCGCGCTGACCAGGCGGCCGCTGGTGGCGATCGGCGGCATCTCGCAGCAGCGCGCAGGCAGTGTTCTGGCGGCAGGGGCAGACTCCGTCGCAGTCATCAGCGCGCTGGTGGATGACGAAGCGCAAATTGCGCCACGCGTGCGGGACTTTCTGGCTGCTTTGCGATAGAACTATCGCTACGTGAAAGACACACATTCAAGCGGTGCAGCGGAGCAGCCCTCGGTCGATGCTCCGCAACTGGTCCAGGGGCTGGGGCTGTTCTCGGCGACGGCGATCGTGATGGGCTCGATGATCGGGTCGGGCATCTTTATCGTCTCGGCGGAGATGTCGCGCACGCTGGGTTCGCCCGCGTTGCTGATGGCGGCCTGGCTGCTGACCGCGGGGATGACGCTGATTGGTGCGCTGAGCTATGGAGAGCTGGCCGCCATGATGCCCAGGGCCGGCGGCCAGTACGTGTATCTGCGCGAGGCGCTGGGGCCCATGTGGGGCTTTCTGTACGGGTGGACTCTGTTCCTGGTCATCCAGACCGGCACCATCGCCGCTGTTGGCGTAGCCTTTGGCAAGTTTCTGGGCGTCTTTTTCCCTTCGATCAATGGTCAGCACTGGCTGTGGCACATCGGTCATGTGCCGGCGTGGCAGGTGGGGCCGGTTGTGCTGGGCAACATGGACCTCGGGCTGAACACGGTTAACCTGGCGGCGGTGGTGATTCTGGTGCTGCTGACTGCGCTCAACGCGCGCGGCGTGCAACTGGGCGCAGCCGTGCAGAACGTCTTTACCAGCGCCAAGGTGCTGGCGCTGCTGGCCGTGGTTGCAGTGGGCACGCTGGTGCGCAGCCCGGCCGCGCTGGCCGCCAACTTCGGAGCCGGGTGGCACGCCTTCTGGGCAGGCAGCGGCTGGCACACCTTGCATGCCGTGCAGGTAGGTGCGGGCGGACCAGTGGCCTATGTTGGCGTGTTGACGGTGGTGGCGGTGGTGCAGGTGGGGTCGCTGTTCTCGTCCGATGCGTGGAATAACGTCACCTTCACGGCCGGGGAGATTCGCAACCCGCGGCGCAACCTGCCACTGGCGCTCGCGGTGGGTACGGGAGTGGTGCTGGCGCTTTATATGCTGTGCAATCTGGTGTATCTCAGCGTGCTGCCCATGACAGGCGACCCCGCTGCCACCACGCTGGCTGGACGCGGCGTGCAGTATGCCGCGCAGGATCGCGTCGCCACTGCTGTGATGGAGAGCGCCTTCGGCGGCCTGGGCGCCCGCCTGATGGCGGCAGCCATTCTGGTCTCAACCTTTGGCTGCGTGAACGGCATGCTGCTGGCCGGGGCGCGGGTGTACTACGCCATGAGCCGGGACGGCCTGTTCTTTGCCCGGGTAGGCCGTCTGAGCCCTCGGACCCACGCGCCCGTCTCCTCGCTCTGGGTGCAGTGCCTGTGGAGCTGCCTGCTGTGCCTGACCGGCAGCTACGGTCAACTGCTGGACTACGTCATCTTTGCGGTGCTGGTGTTCTATGTGCTCACCATCGCCGGGCTGTTCGTCTTGCGTCGCACGCGGCCGCATGCGGAGCGGCCCTACCGGGCGTGGGGCTACCCCGTGCTGCCGGCGGTATATATCGTGCTGGCTTCGTGGATTTGTGTTGTACTCTTGCGGTACAAGCCGCAATTCACGTGGCCTGGCCTGATCATCGTGCTACTGGGTGTGCCGGTGTATTGGGTCTGGAAGAGGGTGGGCCGGTCCCGGCCTGCCTGAGGGTGCATCTGACTTTCGAACCGGTGGGGGAGGAACAGAAGGGCAATGGCGGATCTCTTGGCAAAAAAGACGATGGAGTCGCTGCTTTCCGAGGCATCGGAGCAGGGCTCTGAGACGTTGAAGCGCGTGCTGGGACCGGTGCAGCTTACGGCACTGGGCATTGGCGCGGTGATCGGCGCGGGCATCTTTGTGTTGAGCGGACTGGGCGCGCAGACTGCCGGGCCCAGCCTGATGCTGGCCTTTGTCCTGAGCGGGCTGGGATGTGCCTTTGCCGGCTTGTGCTATGCGGAGTTTGCCGCCATGATTCCGCTGGCGGGCTCTGCCTATACCTACGCGTATGCGACGCTGGGCGAGATCTTCGCCTGGATCATTGGCTGGGATCTGACCCTGGAGTATGCGATGGGTGCCAGCACGGTAAGCTCGGGCTGGTCCAATCACTTCATTGAGTTCATGAACATCCTGCACCTGCGCTTTCCGCTGTGGCTGGCCTACGATCACTGGACTGGTCTGAAGACGGCGACCGACGTGGTGGCGCGACAGATGGTGGCGCACAGCAATCCCGGCCTGGTGACCGGCACGCCGGCCTTCAGCGATGCGCTCGACAAGGTCAAAGCGGCGGCCTCGCCGGAGCTGACGGCGCAGGCTCATGCTTTGCTGAACGCGCCAAGGGTCTTGGGCGTGGAGATCGGCTTCAATCTGCCTGCGTTCCTGATTGCGCTGCTGGTAACGGCGGTGCTGGTGGTCGGCATCAAGGAGAGCGCGAAGTTCAATGCCGCCATCGTCGCGGTGAAGGTGGCGATTGTGCTGTTTGTGCTGGGGCTGGGGTCGCACTATGTAAACCCGCAGAACTGGGGGCACGACTGGCAGACGTTTGCACCGGCCGGGTTTGGCGGCATCGGCCTGGCGGCGGGGCTCATCTTCTTCTCCTACATCGGCTTTGATGCGGTCTCTACCACGGCGCAGGAGGCCAGGAATCCGCAGCGCGACCTGCCCATCGGCATCATCCTCTCGCTCAGCATCTGCACGCTGCTGTACATCGGGGTGGCCGCGGTGCTGACCGGCATGGTGCCGTGGCGAGACGTCAACATTGAGGCACCGATCGCACGCGCCTTTCTGGATCACAACCTGGCCTGGGCCTCCGATGTCATCACCATCGGCGCGCTGGCCGGGCTCACCTCCGTCATGCTGGTGATGCTGCTTGGCCAGTCGCGTGTGTTGTATGCCATGGCTCAGGATGGCCTGCTGCCGCGCAAGTTCTTTGGCGAGGTCCATCCGCGGTTTCGTACGCCGTGGAAGGGCACGATTCTGGCCGGTCTGCTGGCGGCAATTGTCGGCAGCGTCACGCCGATCGACGACATCGGCAAGATGGTGAACATCGGCACACTGCTGGCCTTCGTGATTGTGTGTGTTGCGGTGATGGTGCTGCGGCAAAAGGACCCTGACCGCCCCCGGCCGTTCCGTACACCACTGGTGCCGTTTGTGCCCATCATGGGCATCCTGTTCAACGGCTACATGATGTACAAGCTGGGCGTCTGGAACTGGGTGCGGCTGGTGGTGTGGCTGGTGATCGGACTGGTGGTCTACTTCAGCTACAGCCGGCACCACAGCCGCGTGCAACGCGGTGCCTGAGGTCGGCTCCTCATACGTCTAGAGCTTTGCCGGGCTCGCCGTCGGTGAGCCCGGAACCTGAGCCGGGCTGCTGGATGCGGGTGGCTGAGCTGGTGCGGATGCGGGTGCAGCGGACTCCGCCGATGACGGAGCCGCTGGTGGTGTCGGTGCTGGATTGGATGGCTGCGTCCCCGCAGGCTCAGCAGTTGGGTGCGATGCCCGGGGAGGCGCCGTGACCGCCACCGGCAGCACGAGGGTGTTCACCGTGGAGGGGTCGTCGCGCAGCTTCAGGTAGAGGGTCACGTTGACGGTCCGGGTGGCGCGGGGCAGGTCCGCGGGGCGATCAACGGAGAGCGTGGTGCCGACAAAGCCCTCTGGAACCGGCGTGGTGTTGGTGAAGGCGGCGTCGCTGGCGATGGAGTCGATGAGGTAGAGGTCGCTGCCGGAGAGGGTGCAGGGCGCTGCGGGCTCTGACGGGCAGTGCAGCCCGGTGACTGTAGGCAGGCGGATGAGGGTGGCCAGCGGAATCCAGTCGCCGGTGGTGCCGTCCGGTGCCACGGCACGGAGCCGCAGCGGGCCAAAGGCCGAGGTGCCAAAGGCCTTCAGCGGGTCCAGCGTGCCCAGCAGCGTGTGCGGGTTCTGCAGCACCAGGCTGCCGCTGCTGACCGTCAGCGAGGCATGCAGCGAATCATCTGCGCTGGCGACCTCGATTCGAGCGGTCCGCGGAAAGGGTGTGGCGGAGCGCAGCGAAAAGACCAGCGTCTGGTTGGCGGGCAGGTCGTCCTGGCTACTCAGGTGGATGAGCGGATCTGCGGGTTGGCTGATGCTCTTGCTGAGCAAGGAGACGGCGGGACGCGCCGGCTCTACCGTGGTAACCACGATGAGGGTCCGACCGTCCTTCAGGGTGAAGGTGGCGTTGACGTGCTCGCCGCTGCGAACGTGCGGTGCCGCTACGCCCTGGGCCAGACTAAACTGCAGGGTGTCTGCGCTGGCAGGCTGAGCGGTGGTGCTATCGGCATCCACGACCGGGGCGACCGGCATGGGAGCAAACAGGAACGACCCGATGGAAAACTGCTGCACCTGCTCCAGGTTGGTGCCGGAGACAAGCGCGGTGGTATCGCCCGCATGGATGTGAACCGCGTTGAGCGTGGCAGGCTCTGAGAAGGCCTTGCCGGCGACGAGCGTGGGTTGATCGAGCGTGTACTGCTGTACCGCCAGTTGAAAGCTGCCGGGGTCAGTCGAGTGGGGGGGCAGGGTAACCTCCACCTCGTTGGGCGAGTCGGTGGGCTTCCACGCGGCATGGGTCTGGTGGCTGCCGGCCAGCACGTCAATCTGCTTGATGCAGGCGCTGCCCGTTGAGGTAAGCAGCAGGTGCGCCTCGTGGCCGGCGATCACCGGCTCGTCGCTACTGATCTTCCAGCCGGTGCCGGCTTCGCGCTGCAACTGCAGCGACGGCCCGCTGAAGGCGTCGAAGCCCCAGTACCCGACGATGGTGCCAATGACTGCGCCGGGTAGCGGTTGCAGCGTGGTCTTGGGGGTGGGCGGCGGAGGCGGTGGGTCGGAGGCTGTCTCGCCAAAGGCCAGCCTGCGCCGCTCATGCGTGGCAGAGACGACCAGGCCGCCGTGATAGGCGTCCGGTACCAGGGGCAGGTCCTGCGCACTGGGTGTGCCGTCGATATGCAAGGCCAACCCGTGAGCGAAGCTGGTGGAGAAGACCAGCGGTGCGCCCTCCACCGGCAGCGCCGTGCGGGGCTTCAGCAGGCAGGTGACGAACTTGGGGTCTGCAGGTCGCAGCGGTGGCGGCACCGCGGTCTGGATGGAGGGCAGACCGATGACGATGACGGACTTCGGATTGCGGAAGGAGGGTGGCGTGTTCAGGCGCAGGTTCAGGCTCTCCTGCGCGGGAAAGGCGATGGCCGGAATGTACTGGTACTGCGCGGTGTGCAGGCCGCCCATAATGCGCACCAGGTCGACGACCGCGCCAACGTAGGCGCTGTAGGCTCCGCCACCGGCCACGGCTGTGTAACTGGCCGCGTTGATAAAGTCAGAGTTCGGGCCGCTGGCCAGGCTGGAGATGATGCTCTGGGCGTGTCCGTCATCCAGCAGCGTCTGATTGCCGGATTGCGTCAGGCAGTTGTACTGCAGGTCTACCGGCTGCTTGAAGCACTCCTCGCTGGGCTTCAGGTTGAGCGTTCGGGCCAGCAGGTTGGAGTGTTCGAGCAGCGCTTTGGGGTCCGACGGCGGCACCTGACGGATGGAGGCGAGGTACTTCTCGATGCGGGCCTGCTCGAAGCCGGCCTCTGAGAGATCTTGCGAGGCACGGACGAAGACGCCCGGCCGACCCCGCACGGCGGCGCGCAGGGTGGTAAAGTCGCCGCCCGTCTCTGGAGCGAGGAAGAGGATGGCCTGCTGGGCCTCAGCAGGCACGGGGACAAAGACCCCCTCGTCCCGTACCTTGCGGTTCCAGGTCTCGATCTTGACGAACCACTCGTCGGGTGGGGGATTGGTGGTGCCGCGCAGAAAGGCGGCTACGAGCAGGTAGTGGACCGACTGGGTGGGCGGCAGGTCCGGGTGCAGCCAGAGCCGATCGCCGGCCTTGAGATTGGGCACATACGCGATGGGCAGCGAGTGGCCGTCGCGGGTGACGCGAACTTCAATCTTCGGGCCTTCCAGGTCAAAACGTGCCGCTTGTGCCCTGGCCTGTACGACCAGTGCGGAAAACGAAACCAATGCTCCAACGGCAGCCAGGCAGCGGGTGAACTTCACCATCATTCCATGTTAGACGACGCCGACCGCCGATAAGGATGCTGGAGCCTGCCAAGCCAACAGGGAGTTGGGCAGCCGCTAGGAGCCTTTTTTCGCGTGTCGGGTGGAGGGCTGGTCGCTGGCAATCACACCGTCGCGGATGGTCACAACGCGATGGGCGTACTCGGCAATGTCGGGTTCGTGCGTCACCAGCACAATGGTGTTGCCCTTGGCGTGCAGATCGTCGAACAGCGCCATGATCTCATCGCCGGTCTTGGAGTCGAGGTTGCCTGTCGGCTCGTCGGCAAGAATGATGGAGGGGCGATTGATGAGGGCGCGGGCGATGGCGACGCGCTGCCGCTGACCACCGGAGAGCTCGTTGGGCTTGTGGCCCATGCGCGTGCCCAGATTTACCGCCTCCAGGGCAGCCTTGGCGCGCTCAATGCGCTCGGCGGCGGGCGTGCCGTTGTAGATGAGCGGCAGCTCCACATTGTGCAGCGAGGTGGCGCGGGCCAGCAGGTTGAAGGTCTGAAAGACGAAGCCGATCTCCTTGTTCCGGATGCGTGCCAGCTCATCGTCGTTCAGCTCGGAGACGTCATGTCCGTTGAGCCAGTAGCGCCCTTGGGAGGGGGAGTCCAGGCAGCCGATCAGGTTCATCAGAGTCGACTTGCCGGAGCCGGATGGGCCCATGATGGCAACGTACTCGTTGTGCCGGATGCGCAGGTTGATGCCCCGCAGCGCGTTCACCTGCTGGTCACCCATCTCGTAGGTCTTCCAGATATTTTCGGTGACGATGACTTCGCCCTCGCGTGGGCCGCTGCTGGCCTGGTTCTGGTCTGGTGCGGTCTCAAGTTCCATCCGGGTCTCCGTGCTGTGGCTCACTAACAGAGTAGTACGTTTCCTGCTGCCTGGGGTTCCGTGGAATCCGGGCGATCAGGAGGATGCCGTGTCGGTCGTCACGGTCTCCGGGGTGTTATCGCGTTTCACCTCGACTCCGCTCTTGAGCCCGCGCAGCACCTTGTAGCGGCCGATGACGATCTCGTCGCCCTCGGTAAGTCCCGAGAGCACTTCCACATCGGTAGCGCCGGTGATGCCCGTGGTTACGGGGACGAACTTCACCCGGGGATGCTTGGCGTTGCCGGTCAGGATGTACACGCCCTGGGTCAGCTGCACCTTCTCGGTAGAGGTGCCGGCGGCCGCGTCATTGACCGGAGCCGGCTTGCCGTCGTGCTCACTCAGGTAGGACTCGGTCCTGGGGTCGCGCTGCACCAGCGCCTGAATGGGGATGGTGAGCGCGTTCGTCCGGTGCGCCGTGGTGATCTTCGCCGTGGCGGAGAGGCCCGGGCGAAGATCGTCCGAGGGCTGATCGAGGGTGACCACCACCTTAAAGTCCTTGGCCTCCTCCGTGCCGGTGGTGGACTGGCTGGTGGCAACGCCGGTGGTGCGCAGCAGCGCCTGGTCGCCGACCTCCGTGACGTGTCCCTTGAAGACGCGTCCGGGCAGGGCATCGACGGTGATGTCCGCAGTCTGGTTCATGCTCACGTTCACGATGTCGGTCTCATCCACCTTGACCTCGGCGGTAATCACGGACATGTCGGCGACGGTCATCAGGGTGGAGCCTTCCGCGTTCTGGATACCGGTCACCATCGTCTCGCCCTCGCGCACGGGGACGTTGGTCACCAGCGCGTCAAACGGGGCGCGGCTGACGGTCTTGTCCAGTGCGTCGTAGTTGGAGCGCTGGCTGGCGACGGCCTGGGTGATGTGGCCGCGCTGGCTGGCGGTCTGGGCCTGGGCCTGGGCCAGTGCGGCCTCGCGCTGGTCCAGTGTGGCTACCGACATGTCGTAGGCAGCCTTTTTGCTGTCAAAGTCCTGCTTGGCGATGAGCGCGTCCTGGAAGAGTGCCTTGGCGCGCTGAAAGTCCAGCTGCTTCTGCTCCAGGTCGGCGCGCGCCTGGGCGATGTTGGCCTGCGCGGTCTTCTCGGCGG
>JAGWNX010000124.1 GCA_028872955.1 Acidobacteriota bacterium | reverse complement strand
AGGTGTTAATTGCAGCCTGCTGAACGACGTGCTCCGGATTACTGTCTGACCTGGTCGATTGCATGGCAGACTCCTCTCGCTACTGCTGCACAAGAAATTCAGTGAAGTAAATTTCGCTGACCTTGAGATCTGGATTGTGCTGAGCGAGTGCCTGCTTGAGAGCATCTTTCAAGGCTGCCTTGCCATTCTCTGCCAGCAGCTGGCTCGCACTGGCGCGGCCCAATACATCCAACAGGGTGTCGCGCACATCGGCCTGCGGCTCGGCACCTGGCTTCGCCTCACCCGTCTCCGCCTTGCCCTTGTCGGTCTTCTTCCCGGGGTTTTCCACCTCACGCAGCGTGATGGCGATGCGAAGATAGGCGTGGCCACCACTATCGGTCAGGTTCACCACCATAGGGTCGAGCGTCACATCGTGCGTAACCGGCTCCGCAACCGGCGTTGCTTTGGCAACCGCTGGTGCCGCGCCGCCAATCTTGCCTGAATGCCAGAGGTAGAAGCCCACGCCCCCTGCCGCCGCTAGTGAGCCAAGGACGGCTACCACGACAGCCATCACAATCGTGAGTACGGGAACCTTCGGTTGTGCTGCGCTGCTTGTGCCAACCGCCTCATCCAATCCAGGTGTCGTTGCCATAATGCCTGGAATGGAGCACTTGATATGCCAGAGCAGGCGTGGATGGCTAAGAATGCTCTAAGCAAAAAAGAACAGGCACTTCACGGCTGACGGAGATCGACCAGCGGAAGTGCCTGTGTTCTCGCACCACGGTAGAACTAACGGATCATGCCGAGCGTATCCTGCGTGACCGTATCAAACGTCGTCATCGTCTTGGAGTTGGCCTCGAAGGCACGCTGCGCGACGATCAGATCGGCGAATTCGCTGGAGATATCCACGTTCGATTGCTCCAGCGCGCTACCCACAATGGTGCCTCGCCCGCCAGTACCAGCCAGGCCAATACTCGGCAGGCCGGAAGCTGGCGATGTGGTGTAGTTGTTATTACCCGCCAGCACTAAGCCCTGCTGATTCGCAATCGAGGCAACGGCAACCTGTCCTACAGCCTCCGTCTGCCCATTGCTGAAAGAAGCCGTGATCACACCCGACGCATCCACCGAGAAGCTCTGGTAGACACCACTGGCAAAGCCATCCTGATTGGTCGCGGTGGTGCTCGATGCAGCCGTCGACTGCGTGATGAGCGGATTCCCTTTGGCATCGTAGAGATTCCACTTAAACGACAGGTTACTCGCTCCATCCGTCAGACCTGTGAAGGTTCCACTCGAGACGTTGGAGGCGGGAGTTACCAGCTGCCCACTTGAGTTGAAGGTCAGTGTGCCAGTGTTTCCGGTAACGCCGGTCGCATCCCCTGCAGGCAGTGCGATCGCATAGTTCCACGTGTTTGGGCTCGCCAACGTGTAGGTGATCGTCGCCGAGTGCGTCGTGCCGAGAGAGTCGTACACCGTAACCGGAGAGGTGAAGGACGTGCCCACCGTGGCACCGGCGTTGAGATTCGCGGTGAGCGTTACATTACTGGTCGCGTGAGCCGCCTGCGTTGTTCCGACAGGCATCTGCAGAGGAACAAGGCCGCTATTCGTATTCACGACGCCAGCGGTTGCGCCGTAGCCCATGACGCTGGCACCCTGCATCGTGATCAGGTTGCCGCTGGAGTCCAGCTCAAAGTTGCCTGCACGAGTCAGCTGTTGCGAACCCGCTTGCTGCACGACAAAGAAGCCAGCTCCACTTAGTGCCATGTCTGTGGAGTTTCCAGTGGTCGACAGGCTGCCTTGTGTGTAGTTTGTAACCGTTTGAGACACTCGGGTGCCAACACCCACCTGGATTGCGTCGTTTGAACCCGAAGTGCCGATCTGCTGATAAAACAAGTCTTCAAAGGCCGAGTTCTGCGTCTTGAAGGCACTGGTATTTAGATTGGCGAGGTTGTTGCCGATTGTGTTCAGCTGCACGGTGTCTGCCTCGAGCCCTGTCAATGCGATTGAAAACGAACCCATCTCTCTCTCCTGTTCTTGTCGTCGTGATGTCGTTGCAATGAGTCAGACAACCGGAGCCTCAACCAGCCACGGCAGCTGCCTTGGTGGTGCTGGTGGTACCCGTTGTCCCCGAGGTGCCTGTCGCTGTCGTACCGGTGCCATTGGAGGTTCCTAACGTCTGGACTCCCTGATTGATCTGGATGAGCTGTTGCAGACTATTCACTCCAACCAACTGCGAGATGTACTGGTTGGGATCTGTTGGTTGCGTGGGATCCTGGTTCTTCAACTCGCTCACAAGCAGCGTGAGAAAGTCATTCGCTGTGATGGTACTCGTGGGACTTTTTGCGGTGGCCGTCGTTGCATTGCCAGCTGCAGCGGTAGCCACCTTAGGCGAAACGCCTGGCGTACTAAGCGCCGCTGCTACCCGCGTAGCCGCGGCGTTGCCCACACCTGTCATCGTGTTGAAGATACTGTTGTCCATTGCCCTCTCCTTTACTTCGATTGCGACCTGCTAGACCCGAACGTTGAGCCAACTACCGTTGCCTCCGGAGGCGACTGGCATGGTTAGCGCGAATAGACTCTCGTTGCCTTCCGAACTCCGCTCCTGAACAACCCGTGCCGCTCCGGATTCACGTCTGGCGCCACGGCCTGTGCTCTGGTCTTCGGCAGAAGCACCAGCCGCACTGTGCTGCCGCTGCACGGTCAGGCTCGCCACTTGCACGCGTTCCTCGGAGAGAAAGTGGGTCAGCTCAGGAATTGAGCGATGCAACAGCGCGTGCCCGTGGGCGGTGGACGAGACGATCGAGGCGCTAACTGCTCCATCGTTCAAGCTGGCACGGATACTCATCCAACCGTGCTCCTGGCTCGGGACTCCAACTTCCAATACGTTGCTCGAGGCCTCCTGCACCACTCCGTCCATGTGGTTGATGCCATGCAGCAGATGCAGTTCAGGAGCAGACGCAGCCTCCTGCGTTGCGCTGCTCCCCCGCTGAGTCAGCATGGTGTGGGGCAGTTGCGGCAAAGCTGTCGATCCGACGCCTGCAATGGGGACTGCTAGCGCCATAGCTCTGCTCTCACCCGTCACAGTGGCCGCATGGGGGTGAGCATCCATTGCTATTCCGGTGCTGTCGGCCGAGGCTGTCACAACGTGACTTTCGTGTGGTTGCACTGCGACCGTGCCTCCATCAGGCTTCACCGTCACGAAGGGTGCGACAGCATGCACAGGCCCTGGTTCAACCTGTGCCACTGCGCGCGGAGATGAGCTGCCGGCCAGCATGGGCTGCGCGACAACCGCCGCGTTCAGCCCAGGATCGCTGGTGTGTACAGGCCCTGGCGATGCACTCGACACAGCCTCACTGGCAGGGGTCAGAGCTTGCACTTCGTTGCCTCCCATCGAGGTCGCAGCGTGGGCTCCATCAGCTGCTGGCGATAGCTGCAAGGTCCGCGAAGACTTGTGACCGAGTTGCTTACTGTGGGCCGCATCGGTGACCGGCGCCTCAACCATTGGATTGGCCTTCGGG
>JAGWNX010000063.1 GCA_028872955.1 Acidobacteriota bacterium | reverse complement strand
AGCGTGACGCGGCGCCCGGTGGCGACGTTGAAGACCTTGCCTGCAACGGGTGCCGTGGTGCGTGCCGCCAGCAGATTGGCAGAGACCACATTGTCAATGTACGTAAAGTCGCGGCTGGTGGAGCCGTCGCCAAAGATGGTCGGGGCCTGGCCGTCGAGCATCTGCGAGATGAACCGGGCCAGCACGCCGGAGTACTGCGACGATGGATCCTGCCGCGGCCCGAAGATGTTGAAGTACCGCAGCGAGACCGTCTCCAGCCCGAAGACCCGCGTGTAGCTGGCCAGGTAGTGCTCGCCGGCAAGCTTCTGCACAGCATAGGGCGAGATCGGCCCCGGCAGCATGCTCTCACGCTTTGGCAGCTCGGGGTCGTCGCCGTAGGCTGCGGAGGAGGCTGCATACAGCACGCGGCGCACGCCTGCCCGGCGCGCCGCCTCCAGCACGTTCAGCGTGCCGGTCAGGTTGGGTCCGTTGGTGCCGATGGGGTCCTGAACGGATTTGGGCACCGAGGGGATCGCCGCCTCGTGAAAGACGTAGTCCACGCCCTGGCACGCAGAGGCGACGGCATGCTCGTCGAGCACATCCGCATGCCGGAAGTCGATCCTGGAGCGAATCTCATCGATGTTGGCGAGCGAGCCGGTGCTGAGGTTGTCCAGACCGCGAACGGTTGCGCCCTCTGCCAGTAGGGCGCGGGCGATGCTGGAACCGATGAAGCCGGCTACTCCGGTAACGAGTGCGGTTGCCATAGTTCTCCTCTTCAGACTAACGCAGGTGTCTGTGCTGTCAGTTCCAAGCTACCGGAGAGCGCGCGCCTGCAGCAGGTGCCTTGGTTGAAGAGCGCCTCCCACTTTCGCGGCATTGACCGACCAGCACCTGCCATAACCCAACCTGCTGCCCCAAAAGTGGGAGCACTTCTGCAGCCTGCGCCGCACTACACTTGTGATGGTGCTGTGTACGCTCTAGACGACTGGAATGTGGCCCGAGGAGTTGAATGCCAACCAAGTCCCTACTCAACGCAGTTGTCGAGCAGATCGAACAGCTCCAGGAGAGACGTCTCTCCCGGCTGCAATTTCCGGCTGCTCTTGAAGATCGCTTCGAGCGCGATGTGGGACCAAAGCGTGCGCTCCGCTTCTGGTTCGAAGGGCTACTGGCAATCCTGCTATTCAACTTTTTCCTGCTTGCCAATCATCTGCTGCTGCACACGGTGCCGTGGCACGCTGTGCTGCTGCGCACAGCACTGGTCACTCCCCTGTCGCTGGTCGTCAACCAGCTGATGCGCATGAAGCCTAAGCGCTACCTGCGCGAGTCCAGCGTCGCCGTGGCGAGTTGCCTCATCTGCTTTATCCACCTGTGGCTGGAGCAGGGCCCAGATGCCATGGGCGCGTTCTACGCGCAGATTGGTGTCCTCATCTGTGTGCTGTTTGTCAACGTCGTCATGCGGCTCTACTTTGCCTACGCGCTGGTCAGCACGCTGGTGATTGCCGCCGGCGACGCATGGGCCATGGTCCTGGACAAGTCTCGCACCCCCGAGGAGCAGATCTTTGGCGGGACACTCGTAGCCTGCGCCATTGGCATGACGCTGGTGGCCAACTACAGCCTGTGCCGAGAGGAGCGCCTGGCCTATCTGCTGCAGCTACGCGCCACCCTGCGTAGTGAAGCGCTTACGGCCAACAACCAGGAGCTCTTACGCGTCTCAAACCTGGATGCGCTTACCGGACTGGCCAACCGTCGGGCACTCATGCAGGCCCGTCAACGTCTTTGGAAGCAGGCCCGATCGGCAAAGACTCCGCTCTCCGCCATCGTTCTGGACATCGACCACTTCAAACGCCTGAACGACCTGCGCGGCCACTTGTATGGCGACGAGGTGCTGCGTCGGCTCGGCCAGCTGATTCAGCAGGGTCTGCGTGGCAAAGACGACTTTGCTGCGCGCTATGGCGGCGAGGAGTTCGTCGTCCTGATGCCGGACACCCCCACTGCCGGAGCCGTACTGGCCGCGGAGCGCATCCGCCGCCTGGTGGAGGTCGCGGGCTCGCCTGCGGCCCACGTCGAGGACGGCCTGGAGCAGGTGTGGACCACGATCAGCTGCGGCGTTGCCACCTGCTGGCCCTCCAGCACCGTGCAGCCAGACGACCTGCTGGCGGCCGCCGACAAAGCGCTGTACCGCGCCAAGCAGCTGGGGCGCAACCAGGTCTGCGTCTCGGAGTGGAGCCAGGGCAGCGCCGGCACGGCGGCCACCAGTCGCAGAGAGCGCTCCAGCGGATCGCACCGCGCTGCCTCGGCCAACAGCTAACCTGCGCCGCGCGTGCGCCACCATCCCGCAGATCAACCCCCGCACTTCGCCTGGGCACGCCGCTGCTGCTGTCCGTGCGGCCTAGCGTGTCAACAGCAGTTGGTTGCCGTCGGGGTCCGTCAGCAGGAGCTGCTTGTGCCCGCTGCTCGCTGCCAGGCCACGTTGCTTCAGTTCACGCGCCGCCTGCTTCAGGTTCGGCACATGCATGTAGATGCGAGACTGCGGCCCTGTATAGGGAATCACCACCACCTGCTCGCCGCTGGTGCCGGGCAACAGCAGCGTGTGGCTGTGGCCGATGCGGGCAAAGCGCAGCCTCTGCGTGTAGTAGTCGGTCGCTGCGGCCACGTCCTTCATGCTCAGCCCAACGGCGTAGAAGTTGTCGGCAATTCGATCAGCCCCCAGATGCTGGCCTCGGTCCAGCGTATGCCGCGAGCCCGGCATGTACTGCGTGTACTCAATGTTCTGGTTCTCTGGGCCGCGCAACGTGAACAGCAGATTCCCGGCTCCAGCCTTACGGACCGCGGTCGGGGTCAACCCCTGCGCCACATCAAAGTCGTGCAATGCGTTCAGGTCCTGCCCCTCAAAGCAGAGGTGCAGAAAGCCCGGCGTCGGCTCCGCCTCAGTGGTGGGATACAGCTCGAGGAACTGGCGGTCGTTCACCTTCAGGAACGACTCGGTGGGATGGCCGTCCTTCTCAAACGCGAAGAACTGCTGGAAGCCAAGCCTCTGGTAGAAGTCTCGCGAGGCCTCAACGTTCTTCACGCGAATCGCCACGTGCGCAATGCCGAGAAACGCCGGCGACTGGGCCTGTTGCGCGACCGCGGAGGCAGGCAGGCTGCACAGCAGCGCTCCCCCCATGCTGATGGTCAGGCGGTAGAGCATCCTACGCATCGCGGCAGTAGGGTTGAGCATAAGCGGCATCCTTTCTCAGGTTGCCCCTGCAAGCGGCGCAACACTCCGCCGCTCATTATAGTGTGTGAAGTGGCTTGATCGCTCCACGCTGGTTTTCACCTGTTGACAGAGCATCCTTACTAATGAAAGCTTAGACGCACTTCCTCGGCCTGCCATGCGTTGTTGTCGCGTGCTGCTGCCGCACCTGTCTCAGGAGACCCCATGCCCCTTGCTCGCTGCCGCGCCGTACTGTCTCTGCTGCTCGCACTTTCGCTTCTCTCGGTCTCGGCCGTCGCCCAGTGGGCACCCATGGTGACGGACCACGACGCGGCAGAGCGCATCGCCTGGTGGCGCGAGGCACGATTTGGCATGTTTCTGCACTGGGGCGTCTACTCCATCCCCGGCCGTGGCGAGTGGGTACAGTGGTCCGAGCAGATCCCTACGGACGAGTATGCCAGGCTGGCAGATCAGTTCCATCCCGATCACTTTGACCCCGATGCCTGGGCTGCGACCGCCAAGGCCGGCGGCATGAAGTACATGGTGCTGACCGCGCGGCACCACGACGGCTTTGCCCTGTTTGACGATCCGGAGAGCTCCTTCACGGCCATGAAGTCCGCCGCGCATCGCGACCTGGTAGCCGAGTACGTGGCCGCCGTACGCAAGGCCGGGCTTCGAGTCGGTCTCTACTACTCACCGCTGGATTGGCGCTTCCCCGGCTTCTTCTTTCCGGGCATCTACCAGCCCAGCGCCCGCGACCTGCGTGCGCAGTATGACCGGCAGATCACTGAGCTGGCCACGCACTACGGCAAACTCGACCTGCTTTGGTTTGATGGTGGCGGCGATGACTGGCTCGGCTTCGGCGGGGTGGAGTTCACCGGCAGCGGTTGGCAGTCCCGCGCAAAAAACAAGCGCTACGCCGGCACCTTTGACTGGCAGGATGACAAGACCGTGTCGCACCTGCGGCAGCTGCAACCTTCCATCATCCTGAACGACCGGACCGATGCCCCCGCAGACTTCCGCTCGCGCGAGGGCGATCGTGCTCTGGGCGACTTCGATAACCAGCATCCCTGGGAGCTGTGTACCACCATCACCGAGGGAGCGTGGGGCTACCAGCCCAACGCGCGGGTGAAGCCGCTGGCCACACTCATCCAACTTCTGGCCGGTGCCGCCGGGCGCGATGGCAATCTGCTGCTCAACCTGGGTCCCCGGCCGGATGGCTCGCTGGACCCCGCGCAGGCTGCACGCGTCCGCGAGATTGGCCAGTGGTTGCAGCAGTATGGGGAGAGCATCTACGGCACGCGCGGCGGACCGTGGCTGCCCGGTGCCTACGGCGTCTCCACGCACAAGGGCACGGCGGTCTACCTGCATGTGCTGCATCCGCCGGCTGGTGGTGTGCTGGCGCTGCCAACGCTGCCGGTACGCATCCTGCACGCGTCGCAACTCGGCGGCCCCGAGCTTGCGCTCAAGCAATCGCCCCAGGAAGTGACCGTGCAAATGCCACCCGTGGCTGCCGATGCCTTTGACACGGTGCTGAAGCTGGAGCTGGCCGAGCCCTGGACGACCAGTGCCGTGGTCCCGGTGCCCAACAAGTAGCCGGCGGCCGAGCGCAGCTAAGCCAGCACAGCCTCAATCTGTTCCAGCGCCCAGTCCAGGTCTGCGCGTTCGATCACCAGCGGCGGTGCCAGCCGGATGACCGTGTCATGCGTCTCCTTGCACAGCAGGCCACGCTCCTTCAGCGCCTCGCAGAAGGGCCGTGCGCGCTGGCTCAGCTCCACGGCGATCCACAGGCCCTTGCCGCGAATCTCCCGCACGATCGGGCTCTTGATCTGCTGCAGCCGGGCCAGGGCGTACGCACCCAGCTCGGCAGAGCGTGCGGCCAGATTCTCGTCCATCAGAACGCGCAGCGCGGCACGCGCCACCGCTGCAGCCAGCGGATTGCCGCCGAACGTGCTGCCGTGGTCGCCGGGCTGGAAGACGCCTAACACCTCACGCCGCGCCAGCACTGCGGAGACTGGATAGTAGCCGCCTGACAGCGCCTTGCCGATGATGACCGCGTCCGGCTGCACACCCTCATGCTGGTAGGCAAACATCTTGCCGGTACGGCCCAGGCCGCTCTGGATCTCGTCCAGCACCAGCAGCACGTTGTGCTCGCGGCAGATGGACTCGGCCTCGCGCAGGTAGCCATCCGGCGGAATCAGGATGCCAGCCTCGCCCTGGATGGGCTCAAACAGGAAGGCGCAGGTATTGGGCGTAATGGCGGCGCGCAGCGCGGCAGCATCGCCCAGCGGAACCTGTTTGAAACCAGGGGCAAACGGGCCAAAGCCGTTGCGGTACTGCTGGTCAGACGAGAAGCCCACCACCGCGATGGTGCGGCCATGGAAGTTGTTGGAGCAGACGATGATCTCCGCCTGGCCCTCAGGAATGCCCTTGACCGTATAGCCCCACTTGCGCGCCGCCTTCACGGCGGTCTCCACGGCCTCCACGCCAGAGTTCATCGGCAGAGCCATGTCAAAGCCGGTAATCTCGTGCAGGTCCTTGTAGAGCAGCGGCAACTGGTCGTTGCGGAAGGCGCGCGAGGTAAGCGTAACCTTATGCACCTGCTCCAGAAAGGCCTTCAGAATGGCGGGGTGGCAGTGGCCCTGGTTGACGGCCGAGTAAGCGGCCAGGAAATCCAGGTACTTGCGGCCTTCCACGTCGTAGACCCAGGCCCCGGAGGCGCGCTCGATGACGACGTCCAGGGGATGGTAGTTGTGGGCACCGTACTGCTCTTCGTAGGCGATCAGTTGCGCGGCGGACAAAAGGGTTTGCATAGGCACTCTGCGGCGACGCTGCGACTCGGAGTCCCTGCATCTCGGCTCAGGGGCCAGCGAGTGGCGTGGCGGCAAAGGCGCTGAGCAAGATGCCCGAAGCAGCGTCTGGAATTCAGGACTGAACTCGGGACGTGACAACCTCTATGCTACACGTCTGTTGCAGGCAGGTGAAGGTAGCCCGCGCAAATGGATGAATATGCGCGGGCACCTGCATGTTTATACGTTGCGGGCAGTTAGCAGCCAGGCCCCTACAGCAGTTGCAGCTTGATGGTGCGGCTTGCCGCGTCCAGCGAGGTGATGCGGAAGGTGCGGATCTGACCCGGAGCGGCTGGCTCGACCCTGGGCTTGGCGGTCGCGGTCGGAGCAGCTCCCTGCCACTTTGCCTTCAACAGCGAGCCCAGCGCCGACAGATCCACCGGGCCGGAGCTGGCAGCAGCCGGAGCTTCCTCTGCCGTGGCGGTGGGCAGTGCGGCTTGCGCCACCACGCCCTGCCCCAGCTCCACCGAGGCCGACTCTGCGGAGACCTGCAGCACGCGTCCGGTTACGGTCTCCCCCACCTGGTGGGCGGTAAAGAACTCGTCCAGATCGGTCGGAATCAGCTGCTTGATGGAGAGACGAGCCTGCCGACGGGTGGCATCCATCTCCAGCACCAGCGCCTGCACGCGCTCGCCCAGGCGCAGTGCCTCCGACGGATGATTCAGCCGCTTCTCCGGCGTGATCTCGCTGATGTGAATCATGCCCTCAACGCCCTCTGCCATCTGCAGAAACGCACCAAAGCGCGTAAAGCTGACGATGGGACCCTCGACCGTGGAACCGGCGGAGATGCGCTGAGCCGCCTCCACCCAAGGGTCGCCGAGCGTCTGCTTCAGCCCCAGGCCCAGGCGGTGTGCCGCAGGGTCAATCGAGAGCACCACCGTCTCCACGGTGTCACCCACCTTCAGCAGATCGCTGGGCTTGCGAACCTTCTTGGTCCAGGACATCTCCGAGATGTGGATGAGGCCCTCGACGCCGGGCTCCAGCTCCACAAACGCGCCGAAATCCGCTTCACGCGTCACCGTGCCGCGCACGCGGTCTCCTACGTGGTAGCGCTGGGGGACAGACTCCCACGGGTGCGGCTGCAACTGCCTCAGTCCGACGGAGATCTTGCCGGAGGCGCTGTCGATCTTCAGGATGCGGACCTCGAGCGCCTGCCCCACGGCCAGCACGCTGGCCGGGTCGCTCACGCGCGTCCAGGCAATGTCGCTGACGTGCAGCAGGGCGTCGGTTCCGCCCAGATCAACAAACGCGCCATAGCTGGTGAGCGAGCGCACTGTGCCGGCAACGGTGGCACCCTCGGCCAGCTCCGCCAGGCGAGCCTGTTGCTGTGCGCGTGCCTGCTCCTCCAGCACAGAGCGGCGGTCTACGACCAAGTCCGGAGCCTCCTCGGAGTCCTCGTCCTCGGGCTTCTCAAACTTGGTAATGCGCACCGCGACCGGCTGGCCCACCAGGGCAGCCGCCTCTGCGGCGTCGCGCGTGCCGCTGCGCGAGGAGGGCATAAACGCCCGCACACCCAGATCGACGGAGAAGCCGCCCTTGATGGCTGCCGTGACCGTGCCGGAGACGATGGCTCCGGACTTGAACGCCTCTTCGAGCGAGGTCAGGTCCGTGGCCTGCACCACACGCAGCAGCGAGCAGCGGTAGTAGCCATCCTCGCCCCGGCCCTGCACGGAGACGCTCAGATGGTCGCCGACGGCGGGCGCACTGGAGAAGGCCGTGAGCGGCAGGCTGCCCTCGGTCTTGAAGCCGATATCCAGCAGCACAGAGTCGGCCGTGATGGCGGCGACGACGGCATCAATCTGGCGCTGGCCAGAGTTGGAGACCGTGGACTGCGGCTGGGCGTACTGAGCCAGCAGTTCGGAGAACGACTGCGTCTCTTCAGCAGTCTCAGGCGTAGATGCAACAGGCGGCGTGGGGTTCGTTTCCGTGGACATAAGGCTAAGTCCCTATTGTGGCACAGCCAGTGGCACCGCTACAGCCATAGCCCCGTTGTAACTGCGGTAGGGTAGGCTGTTGACACAGATAGACCCAGAGGCGGAGGCAAACAAGGATGCAACGGCGGATTCGGGCGTGGATGCTGGTTCTGGCTGCGCTGGCAGCAGTGGGCGCACGGCATGCAGACGCTGAGCCACAACCACCTGCTGCCCCCCTGGAGCAGGCGCTGCTGCTGAGCGATATCCACTTTGATCCGCTGCACGACCCCGCGCGCGCAGAGCGGCTGTTTACCGCGCCGGAGTCCGCGTGGCAGAGCATCCTGGCAGAGCCCGCTGGCCCGGACGCGGCTGCGGCCTTCGCCAAGCTGCAGAAGAGCTGCGGTGCCAAGGGTGTGGATACGCCGGAGGCGCTGTTGGACAGCAGCCTGGCGGCCCTTCGTGAACACGCACCCTCCGCGCGGTTTGCCCTGGTCAGTGGCGACCTGGTCGTACATAAGCTCGATTGCCGCTTCAAGACGCTGCTGCCCGGCAAGAGCGACGCCGAGTACGCGGCCTTCGTGGCCAAGACAGTCCGCTACGTGGCGTTGCGACTGCATGCGGCGCTGCCCGGGGTGCCGGTGTACCTGGCGCTGGGCAACAACGACTCCGGCTGCGGCGACTACGAGCTCGACACCGACGACCCCTTTCTGGCCGCCACCCGTGCCGCCGTCCTGGACGACCTGGCACCACCCGCAGAGCACGCGGCCGCGCTGGCCAGCTACGCGCACGCTGGAGACTACAGCGTGCGCATGCAGGGTGGGATGCGGAAGACCCGCCTGCTGGTGCTGGACGACCTGCTGCAATCCAAGAAATACACGGGCTGCGGCAACCGGCCCGCATCGCAGGCCGCAGCCGCACAGATCGCGTGGCTGCGCACGCAGCTGGCCGCAGCGCGACAGGCCGGCGAGCACGTCTGGGTCATGGGCCACATCCCGGCAGGAGTCGATCCCTACTCCACCGCCGCCAGGCTGCGTAACGTCTGCGCGGGCGACCAGCCGGAGATGTTCCTGAGCAGCGATGCCCTGGCCAACCTGATGAGCGAGTACGCCGACGTCATTACGCTGGGCATCTTTGGCCACACCCACATGGACGAGATGCGCCTGTTTGGCGCGGAGGGCGTACCGGCAGCCAGCAGGATTGCGATCAAGATGGTGGCTTCCATCTCGCCGGTCGACGGCAACAACCCCTCCTTCCTCGTGGCCCGGGTAGACCCCGTTGCAGCGCGCCTGGTGGACTACACCGTCTTTGCCGCCAGCAACCAGACCGGCCGGGGCACCACCTGGTCGCCCGAGTATAGCTACGCCGAGAGCTTCCACGAAGCGGCGTTTACCCCCGCAGCGCTGGGCGACCTGCTGGGAGCCTTCGGCAAAGACACTGCCGCACAGGATGCCAGCAGCCAGGCCTACCTGCAGCACTACTTCGTCGGCGTGGATGGCCGCGCGCTGAGCGCTCTGTGGCCACAGTACGTCTGCGCCATGGGCAACTACACCCGGCAGGGCTACGCCGCGTGCGTCTGCGGTCGATAACCAGCGACATCGGCAGCTGCAAGACACAAGCCCAGCCTACGGGTGACAATAGAAGCTATGTTGATTCCTTCGATTGACCTGATGGGCGGACGGATTGTGCAGCTGGTGCAGGGCGAGAAGCTGAAGCTCGCATTTGACGACTTCGAGTACTGGATTGAGCGCTTCAGCAAGTATCCCGTCGTGCAGCTGATCGACCTGGACGCAGCCATGCGCCAGGGCAACAACCGCGCGCTGATTGAGATGATCTGCAAGCGCCTGCCCTGCCAGGTAGGCGGTGGACTGAAGACCGCCGAAGACGGCCGCGCCCTGCTGGATGCGGGTGCCCGGCGCGTGATCTACGGCTCCAGCCTCTTTGGTGCGGATGGCGTCAACAAGGAGTTCGCCGCCGGACTGAAGGCCGCACTGGGAGAAGACGCTCTGGTCTTCAGCGTGGACACCAAGGGCGGCAAGGTGGCGGTGAAGGGCTGGAAGGACTCCGTCGATCTGACGCCGGAAGAGGCCGTCACCTGGCTGGAGGACTACTGCGCAGCCTTCCTGTACACCCACGTGGACACCGAAGGCACTATGACCGGCTTCCCGCTGGAGGTTGCCGCTGTGCTGCGCGCCTGCACGACGCGCCAGCTAATCGTCGCCGGAGGTATCAAGAGCCGTCAGGAGGTCGACGACCTGGACGCGATGGGCGTGGATGCCGTGGCCGGCATGGCCGTCTACTCCGGCGCGATGGAAGCGTAGCCACTGAAACAATCTCCTGCTATCGTGTCTCCTGCGGCGGCACAGACCCGGCCGCAGGAGCGAATCCCATGAAGCTGCGTACCTATCTCAACTTCGCCGGATGCTGCGAAGAAGCAATCCAGTACTACCAGGCACACCTTGGCGCGACCGGCGTCTTCATGATGCGTTTCTCGCAGATGCCCGATCCCTCCCAGGCACCGCCCGGCATGGGCGACAAGGTGCTGCACGCACGGTTCCAGATTGCCGATGCGGAGCTGCTGGCCAGCGACGTCCCGCAGGCAGAGCCCTTGCGCAGCGCCTACCTGACGCTGAGCGTCAGCAGCAACGAAGAGGCGGAACGCATCTACAACGCTCTCGCCGACGGCGGCCAGATCCTGATGGCGCTGGAGGAGACGTTTTTTGCCCACCGCTACGGACAGGTGCGCGACCGCTTCGGCATGAACTGGATGGTTCTGCACGAAAGGGCCATGTAGCAGCGCGCGCCGTGCTGCTTCGGTTACAAATCTTTGCGGCTAGTTGTCGCTCGCGGCAGAGTCCGCCATGGCGTAGTAGCCTTTGCGCGCCTGCACCTTCTGGCCCTGCTGGCAGGTGATGTTCAGGGTGCGGAAGGTCCCGTCCAGCTTCAGGTTGGTGGGCGTGTAGCTCACCAGGTACTGCGTGCGCAGCTCGTCCTGAATCTGCTGAAACGCCTCCTGCAGCTTCTTGCCGTTGTTGCCGACATTGATGACGCGACCACCCGTCTCCGCGGCTAGCCGGTTCATGTCCATGGCACCGGTGTCGGCCAGGTTGATGCCGAATCCGCCGTAGAAGCTGCGATCTGCGATCAGGATGACGTAGACGATGGTGTTGGCCTTCTGCGCAGCTTCGATGGAGCTCTTCAGCGTCTCCTGCGAACCCTGGTCGCCACCGTCGGTCAGCAGCACCAGAATCTTGCGTCCTGCCTCCTGACGCAGCTTATCGTTGGCGGCCAGGTACACCGCGTCGTACAACAGCGTGCCCCGCGCCGTACCATTGCCGGTCACGGAGCCGGTACCGGCACCGGTGTTGATCTGGGCGCGGTCGAGCGCGCGCTTAATCTCGCGCGGCGAGTTGGTATAGTCGGCCAGCAGATCCACGTTGATGTCGAACGAGATCAGAAACGCCTCATCCTTGGGCGTCAGCACGTCCTTCAGAAACTCTGCGCCCGACTGCTGCTCCAGCGGCAACACATTCATCTGCGAGCCGGAGGTGTCCAGCAACAGGCCAATAGTGAGCGGCAGATTCTTCTCCTGCGTAAAGTTCTTGATCTTCTGGAGCTCCTTGTTCTCGTAGAGCGAGCAGTCGTCCTTGTGCAGGTTGGTAATGTAGCCGTTCTTGTCGCGGACGGAGAAGTACACGTTCACCAGGTTGACGTTGACCTTCAGGGTCTCCATCGGGTTATCGTCCTCTGGCTGAGCGGGCGCATCGCTGGCGGGTGGCGGTCCACCGGGCGTGGGCGCATCCTGGGCATACAGCATCGGACCGAAGAGCGCAGGAGCGAGAATCCAAGACAAGAGAGCTGGAGCCAGAGAGAAGCGACGCATACTTGATTATTAGACGCATTTCGCGCTGGATGGTTGACTGAATTCGCCGATCCGGCAGCGCCCAAGGCAACTAGAGGCTGCGACTTGCGTCTGACACTGCAGCGCCTGCCCGGATGACGGTGGCGGCGCGCGCTGGTACTCTGGTGGTTGGCAGAGCACCGGGTGTTTGTCTCGGGGCCGGGCCAGCACGGTAGCCGCGGAGATGCTCCGGCGGCGCGTATGAAGGGGGTCGTCGTGGTAAGGGATATCGCATTGGCAGGTACGCTGGCACTGTTGCTGGCAGCGCAGGGACCGCAGCAGAATGACATTCCAGACGCGCCGCACCCGCAGAGCACCCTGCCCACGGCTGGCGTGCAGCCCGGCGAGGGCGCAACTCCTGAGTCGCCCAGCGGCAAGAGCATTGCCACACCCCAGGACCCCAACGCGCCCGGCAGCAGCCTGCCCTCTGCCCCGGCGGACCAGCCTGCCACGCACGCCGACGACGGGGCCGCGCCCGAGCTGCCCGCAGCCGGCGAGGGCGTCAAGGCCTTCACCCTGGCACCTGTGCAGGTCAACTTCGTCGAAGTCCCGTTCACCGTAAAGGACTCCAAGGGCCAGTTGGTGCCAGGACTGACCTGGCGCGATGTGCGCGTGTATGAGAACGGCTACCGCCAGCAGATGCGGCTGTTCACGGTCGATCCGTTTCCGCTCTCGGTGGCTTTGGTGATCGACCAGAGCCTGCCCTTTGACGTGATGACGAAGGTGAACAACGCTCTGGGTGCCATCCAGGGGGCCTTCTCCGCCTACGACGAGGTTGCCGTATTTACCTATAACAACGGCCCCAAGGAAGAGACGGACTTTACCGCCGCCCAGAGCGCGCGCCTGGGTGCCGTGATCGAGCGCTCCAAGGGCAAGGGCCGCGAGATGAGCTACTACGACCCCACCGGCCCGCTGGGGCAGACGACCAACATCAACGGTCGCCAGTTCGACCCCAACACCTCGCCCGTGCGAAACCAGAACGGCATCACCCTGAATGTGCCGAAGGACGTGCACACCCTGAATGACGCCATTCTGGCCGCAGGTATTGCCACCACCCACACCGGCCGTGGCCGTCGGCGCATCGTCTACGTCATCAGCGATGGCAAAGAGTACGGCAGCACCGCCAAGTACAAGGATGTGGTGAAGTACCTGCAGACAAACAAGATCGCCGTCTACGCCACGCTGGTTGGTGACTCCACCATTCCGGGCATGGGCTTTCTGGATCGCATGCACCTGCCGCTGACCATGCGCGACAACATCCTGCCGCTGTACGCCGCGGAGACCGGCGGACAGATTGACCCGGAGTTCCGCCAGAGGGGCATCGAGCAGAGCTTTGCGCGCATCACCGAAGAGGTCCGTACGCAGTACACGGTGGGCTACTACTCGCATGAGCCCTTTATCGATGGCAAGTATCGCTCGATCGAGGTGAAGGTGCTGCGGCCCAACCTGACTGTGATCGCCAAGCGGGGCTACTTCCCGACCGCGCAGGATATCCGTCCTGCGACGACGCCACGGTAGGCCTGGAACCAGGCACTATGGGGCTTGAAAGCAACGCACTGCTGGCGCTGACTGCTGCCGTACTGTGGGGCGGCGGAGACTTCTCCGGCGGCATGGGCGTCAAGCGCGCGGGCGGCACGGTAGGCGCAGCCCTGCGCGTGGTTCTACTCAGCCACCTGATGAGCTTCACGGCGCTCTCGGGGCTGGCGCTGCTGCGGGGCGATGCGTTTCCGCATGGGCTTGCACTCGCCACCGGAATCGGCTCAGGCGTAATGGGCGGCCTGTCGCTCACCATGTTTTACATTGCGTTGTCGCGGGGTGCTATGGGCACCTCGGCTGCAGTCAGCGGCCTGCTGGCTGCGGCGATTCCTGCGGCGGTCTCCATGAGCCGCGAGGGCTGGCCCGGCATGCATCGCGTGCTCGGGTTCGTCGTCGCCGGGGCCGCCATCTGGCTGATCGCAGCGGGAGAGAACCCGGAGTCAGTTACCGCCGATGCCCGCACCACCTGGATGGCCATTCTGGCCGGGGCCGGCTTTGGCATCTACTTCGTAGGGCTCAAGATCACCAGCAGCGCCGGGCTGGTGTGGCCCATGGCGACGGCACGCATCGGCAGCCTGACGACCTGCAGCCTGGTGCTGCTGGCGGTGCAGGCCGCGACGCGTGGACGGGGCATCGGAGCCGCCCGCATCCATCCAGCGGTGGTGCGCTGGGCCGCCTCCACGGCGCTGCTCGATACCTGCGGCAATCTGTTGTTCATGGCAGCTACGCGCGCCGGCAGGCTGGATGTTGCCGCCGTGCTGGCGTCGCTCTATCCGGCATCCACCATTATGCTGGCAGCCTGGACGCTGCACGAGCGCCCGACGCGGCGGCAGAGCATCGGCATGGTGCTGGCGGTAGCGGCCGTTGCCATGATCACCTTGTAACTCCGCACGGCTGGCCAGATGGCTGACCAAGGTCAACCCAAACGCGCCAAGGCCGGGATCTCGTCCCGGCCCTGACATACTGGCAATTGAAGGAGGATGCAGAGCTTGCCCGGCTGCGTCGCGACCAGGCGCAAGCGCAGTCTACTTGTTGACCTGCTCGGTCTTGTTGGCCGGGGCTGCGGTGTCGGCAGGCTTGTTGGCCTCGTCGGTTACGCCCTTCATGCCTTCCTTGAAGCCGCGGAGTCCTTCTCCGAGTCCCTTACCGAGTTCAGGCAGCTTCTTGCCTCCGAACAGAACAATCACGATGATCGCCAGGAGGATGAGATGCCACGGTTGCAGAAGATCGCCCATAATTCTTGTCTCCAGATCGCAGACGCAAGACCCTGCCTGCGGCCACCCATATTGTCGCACAACGGCGAGGATTTCGTTTCTCTCTCCAGATACGTACTGTCCGGGCAGTCAGATGGGCCCCGAACGTTATATTCTCGAAAGGGAAGCAAGCAAACCTGACTCAGCAGGAAAGAAGATACAGCCGCATGAAGCTTGGATGGATGAAGGCAGCAGCTAAGGTGGCACTGGCCGTGGCCGCCGCAGCAGGAGTGTGGAGCGCGGTGCCTAGCGCCCGGGCCCAGGCACTGGGAGCCAGCGCACCCGTGACCTATAAGAACAAGTATGAGCTCTACGGCGGACTGAACTACATGGTCTTCCGGGCCGGCCAAACGCTGCCCAAGCGCATGAACCTGGGCGGCGCCGAGGTGCTGGGCACCTACTGGGTCACTCCCCGCTGGGGCGTGGGTGTGGACTATCGCGGCGAAGCCGGTACCACGCAGTCGCTGCCCAACCCCTACACCACGCGGCCCCTGGTGTACATGAACATCCTGATGGGTGGTGCGGAGTACCGTGGCCCCAAGAACCAGTATGCCGCGCTCAACCTGCACGGCTACTTTGGCATGGCGCACGGTGTCTTTGACGCAACCACAGGCAACATTCCGGCCCAGTACGCCAACGTGGGTCTGTACTCCAACTCCACCAAGCCCTTTGGCGCAATCGGTGGCAGCGTCGATATCAATCGCTCCAAGAACTGGGCCATCCGCCTGTCGCCAGACCTGATTCTGGACCACTTCGGCAATAGCGAGCGCTACTACTTTGCCATCTCGGGTGGTGTGGTCCACCGTTTCGGCAAGCGTTAGAAGTTACGCAACACCATCAAACAGCAAGGGCGGAGAGTTCACACTCTCCGCCCTTGCCGTTTTCAGCCTTCCAGATGCCTTGCTGCCGGCTGCTACCAGGTGCTGCCCGTCTGCAGGAAGTCCGGAGAGACCGGATTCTCGTAGACCGAGTAATCGCGGGTGACAACCGTCAGGCCAGCCGGAGTCACGAAGTAGTTCTTCTTGTCCTCGACCGGGTCGTAACCAATCACAGTACCGTCCGGAATGTGTACGTCGCGGTCAATGATGGCGTGGCGAATCCGGCAATGGCGACCGATGTTCACGTGTGAGAAGACGATGCTCGAGTCCACATCCGCGTAGGAGTTGACGCGCACATCATGCGAGACCACCGAGTTGCGGATGACTGAACCCGAGATGATCGTTCCCGAGGCGACGATGGAGTTGATCGCCATACCGGTTCGACCGGGCTCGCCAAAGACGAACTTGGCAGGAGGATACTGGTACGGACGCGTGCGCATCGGCCAGGACTTGTCGTAGAGGTTGAAGGTCGGCGAGACACCGGCAACGTCCATGTTCGCCTCGTAGTACGCCTCCAGTGTTCCCACATCGCGCCAGTAGAGCGCCTTCTGCTTGTTCTCATCCACAAAGTTGAAGGCGTTCATCTTGAACCTGCCCAGCAGCTTGGGCAGGATGTCGTGACCGAAGTCGTGCTTCGAGTTCGGGTCCTCGGCATCCTTCATCAGCTCCGGCAGCAGTACATCGGTATTGAAGAGATAGATGCCCATCGAGACATCGACCATATCCGGGTTGAACGGCGAACGGATATTGGTCTCCTTCGGCTTCTCGACAAAGCCGGTGACCTCGCCATTGCGCGCCACCTGCACCACGCCGAAGGCCGAGACCTCGCTGGGCGCAATCGGCAGAGTCGCCAGCGTCACGTCGGCTCCGGAGGTCTTGTGAGCCTCCAGCATGCGGGCGTAGTTCATCTTGTAGATGTGATCGCCTGAGAGGATCAGCACATACTTCGGCTCCTCAGAACCGATCGAGTAGATGTTCTGATACACGGCGTCGGCTGTGCCCGTATACCAGTTCTTGCTGACGCGCTGCATCGGCGGCAGAATCTCGATGAACTCGCCGAGCTCGTTGGCGACCACCGGGCCCCACCCCTCGCGGATGTGGCGGTTGAGCGACAGCGACTTGTACTGGGTGAGGATGTAGACGTGACGCAGATCGGAGTTGATGCAGTTGGATAGCGTGATGTCGATGATGCGGTATTGGCCGGCGAAGGGAACGGCGGGCTTGGCTCGGTCGCGCGTGAGGGGGAAGAGTCTTTCACCAGCACCACCAGCCAGCAGAACGCCCAGGGTATCTCTCATGTTCTACAACCTCAAACCTTTCAACTCATACTCGTTTGCGCAACCCGACCGCGAGGCCGATTTTGCACCCGGGAACGCGAGTCTAACACGCGGAAACAAACATTGTGCAAGCAGAACTTTACAGGGAAAAAGATGTTGATTTTCCCGGGACCGATGCTCGCTCCTGCCGCAGCACCCGGGCGGGCTACACCTCAGCGGACGAGCCCGTCGCCTCCTCAGGCAGGCTGATGCGCAGCGATTTGAGGAAGTTGAGGTCGTTGGAGGTAAAGGGTCCATCGCTCCGGGTCTGGTCTTCGCTGTCGCCCTCGAGCGCGTCGCTGTCCTCCTCGGTCACCTCGTTCAGGCCGATCGTCGCCTCCAGCATCAGCAGCACATCGAATCCCTGCTCGCGGATGTTGCGAACCACCACGGCAATGTCTTCCGACTCGGCGACCGTCTCGTGAATGGCCTCGCCGAGCTTCTGGATGAGTTGTTTGATCTTCTGATTCAATGCCACCTCCGGGCTTCCCTGTGAGTGGAATACGTCACCTCGCATCGGGTATTCCCGGCCAGAGACCGGCGGGAACGGCATTGCGGGTACAGCGGGAGCAAATTGTGGCTACAGAATACGCTGAGCGCACGGTGCCTGCAACGACTTACGTAGACCGGCAAAACCAGCCCGTCGCAGTACACTGGAGGTATGGATTCGGCGCGACTGGGCAGGGTACTCGGCATCGGCACACGGCTGGCCGCTAAGACCGTCGTGGCAGCGGTGGATGCAGCGACCGCGCCCAACCCGAACGCGGCAGCCCCCGCTCCCCCCACGGAGCCGAAGCAGCCCGAGGCACCAGCTCAGCCAGCAGCCCCAGCCGGCGCCGCCCGCGCCACGACGGCCAAACCAGCCGAGACCCGCCGGCAGAGCGCCGTGCAAGGCGTGCAGCGCGGTGGCCGGCGCTTTGGCGAGGCCGTGTGGCGGCCGCTGAGCCGCGCGGGAGGCGTGTTGTGGTATGAGTTCACCGGCGTCTTCTTCGGACTCTTCGTGGTGGTGGCCGCAACTGAGGTGTGGAAGCGCCGCAGCGCCTGGCACGCCACCCTGGCCAACCACGACGAGCACACGCGCCTGCTGGCGGCCCTGGCCATGGGCAGCCTTTTTGCCTACTTCTGCGTCAGTAGCTTTGTGAAGGCCGGTCGCCGGGCACGTCAGCCCTGAACGGCGAGTTCGACCTTTGGCTCCTGCCCCACGGAGCCAGACCCTACCCAGCGAGGATGGCAAGTTGATGACGAAGCGTCTGCAGCGCGGAGCATGGACAACTCTCGGCCTGGCGGCTCTGCTGCTGCCGCATCTGGCAGGAGCGGCCGCTGCAGGCGATGCAACGATCCGCATCCCGCAGGTGCACGCCACCTCGTTTGCCGGTCAACCCGTAACCCTGCCGGAGATGTTGCGCGGCCATGCAGGCGTGCTGGTGGTGGGCTTCAGCCAG
Source organism: Acidobacteriota bacterium (assembly GCA_028872955.1). Classification (GTDB taxonomy): domain Bacteria; phylum Acidobacteriota; class Terriglobia; order Terriglobales; family Acidobacteriaceae; genus Edaphobacter. The sequence goes on along the minus strand of JAGWNX010000063.1, from coordinate 1,481 downwards.
GGCTCGCGCACTGCCGTGGAGGCATGGGGGCGGCGCCTGGCTGCCGACTATCGCGGTGCGCCCGACGTGAGCTACTACGAGATGCCCATGCTGGCCGGAGTCCCACACCTGCTGCGGAACTTTGTGCTGGGCAAGATCAAAGGCTCCGTACCGCAACCGAGCTGGCCGACGTTTGTGCCCTTGCTGGAGGATGAGGCAGCCTGGCGCGCCGCCGCCCACTACACCGGCGGCGACGACGCCTACGTGATGCTGGTGGACGACCAAGGCGTGGTCCGCTGGCAGAGCCACGACGCCGCAGCCGATGCCGCCTATGCCCGGCTGCGACAGCAGGTCGAGAGCCTGCGTTCGAGTACCGGTCACGCGCCACGATGAGAGTGCAGATGGGATCGCGAAGCCTGCGCTGCCGATGTTATTGTGAAGACATCCAAACAAAATCTGTGTTGGACCATCTGGTGGGACGGGGGCACAACTCAATGGCAGAAGTAGCAGGGTTACGCACAACGGCGCTGAACGCCGTGCATCGCGCCTTGAAGGCGAAGATGGTGGACTTTGGCGGGTGGGACATGCCGGTGGAGTACAGCGGTCTGATCGCCGAGCACATGGCCGTACGGACCGGGGTGGGTCTGTTCGATGTCTCGCACATGGGCGATATTCAGCTGCGCGGGCCAGGCTCGCTGGAGGCAGTGCAGCAGCTCTGCATGAACGACGCCAGCAAGCTGCAGACCGGGCAGGCACAGTACTCGGCCATGCTGTATGACAACGGCACCTTTGTGGACGACGTGATCGTGCACAAGCTCTCCGACAACGACTACCTGATCGTCATCAACGCCGGCACACGCGAGAAAGACGTGCAGTGGGTGCGCAGCCAGGTGGGCAGGTTGCACGGCGTGCACGTGAACGACTACAGCGACTACTACACGCAGCTTGCCATCCAGGGGCCACGCGCAGCAGAGACGCTGCAGAAGCTCACGCCCACCGACCTGAGCACCATCAAGCCCTACTGGTTCACCTGGGGCCGGCTGCAACTGAGCGATGGCACCAAGCTGCACAATGTGATGATCGCGCGGACTGGCTACACCGGCGAAGATGGCTTTGAGATCTATGTGCCCTCCGACGAGCCGACCAGCGCCAAGGTATGGGCTGAGGTGCTGGCCGCCGGTGCGGAGTTCGGGATTCTGCCCTGCGGCCTGGGTGCGCGCAACACCCTGCGGCTGGAGGCAGCCATGGCGCTCTACGGCCACGAGATCTCCGACACCATCAACGTTGCCGAGGCCGGACTGGCGCGTTACGCCAAGCTCGAGAAGCCCGCCTTTGTAGGCCGCGAAGCACTGCTGGCCCTCCAGGCTGCCGGCGGCCCCACCCGTCGCCTGGTGGGGCTGGAGATGATCGACCGCGGCATTGCGCGCGATGGCTACGCGGTAGCTACACCCGATGGCAAGCGCATCGGCGAGGTGACCAGCGGCTCGCCCGCGCCCTTTCTG
>JAGWNX010000062.1 GCA_028872955.1 Acidobacteriota bacterium | reverse complement strand
GAATGCGATTCTCAAGGCGAAAGCCGGTGAAGACGGTGCTGTCCGACGCCGTCTTCTGCCCCTCCAGGTAGAGCTCCGTGGTCCACCAGGCACGCGTCCCGTACTCCAACTCCAGTGCTGCGGCGCCGAAGCGATTGCCGCCGTCAGGCCGCGCCACGGCGTCCTTGTTCTCAATCTCCAGGGAGCCCGGCTCTTCCATGTGGTGGGAGTAGGTGACGAAGTACGGCAGCTCCTGAGCCATCGCGGCACTCCAACAGGCTGAGGCCACAAGGACCAATCCAATCCATCTCTTCAAAGCAACATACCTTCTTTCAATAAGATGGATTGGAGACTAAAATGGTCGTAGTTATTCGCCAACCTCACTGCAGGGAGTGGTTGCATGGAGCGGCTGAATGGCAAATATCCGACATGATTGGTCGCATATCCTCCAGCCAGGACCGCGCGGCCCGCCTGTACCCCTCCCGCGCCCCCAATCCATGCGGCCTATTCCCGCTTCAGGCCCAACATCTAGTCATTCTGCCGTCTTATCCACATCCTGTAGCGTTGCCATTGTTGATTCCCGCATCCCGCGCCGCTACACTCAAGGTCGGCCAGTAGCGACACTGGTAGCAGTCACTTCAGGAATGTTTGCGCCGCGAGGTCTTTCTCCATGCTGAAACTCAAACGAGTCCAGATTCTTGGCTTCAAATCCTTCTGCGACCGCACTGAGGTTCAGCTCTCTGGAGACGGGATCGCGGCGATCGTCGGGCCGAACGGCTGCGGCAAGTCCAACATCTCGGACGCGATCACCTGGGTGCTGGGCGAGCAGTCGGCCAAGAGCCTGCGCGGCATCAAGATGGAAGACGTCATCTTTGCCGGCACGCGTGATCGCAAGCCCACGGGCATGGCCGAGGTCTCGCTGACCCTGGTTGACCCTGAGGTGTATGACTCGGCCAGCCTGCCCGGCGACGGGCCGGAGATCGTGCTGGACGACCAGCCACTGCCAGCCGACTGGGACGAGGAGAGCCTGCGAGCGCAGCGCGCCGAGGAGACCGAAGAGGCCGTTGCCGAGGCACAGCCCGGAGTTGTGCTGGAAGGCGACACCCCCGCGCAGACGACGGAGACCGAAGGGCCCTCGGCCGAAGCGGCCCAGGCTGCAGAGACAGCCGGCAGCGTGGTGTTGAAGATTCGCCGGCGCAAGTTCAACCGCGCTCCGGTGCGTGCCGGTGAGTTGACGATCACACGCCGCCTCTTCCGCTCCGGCGACTCCGAGTACCTGCTGAACGGCAAGATCTGCCGGCTGCGCGATATTCAGGACATCTTCATGGGCACGGGCCTGGGCGGCGAGTCATACGCCATCATCGGGCAGGAGCGCATCGGGCAGCTGCTCAGCTCCAAGCCGCTGGACCGCCGCAGCATTATTGAAGAGGCTGCCGGCATCACCCGTTTCAAGACCAAGAAGCGGCTGGCGGAGTTGAGGCTTGAGTCTTCCCGTCAGAATCTGGCACGCGTCAACGACATCTTCGACGAGGTAACCCGGCAGATGTCTACGCTGAAGCGGCAGGCCGCCAAGGCCGAGCGCTACGGGCAGCTGCGGGATGAGCTGCGCACGCGGCTCCGCGTGGTGCTGGCCAGCCGCATGGCCCAGCTGGACGCAGAACAGCGGGCGGCGAGCGAGCAGATTGCGACGCTGACCGCACAGGTGGACGCGCAGGCGGCGCAGCTGGAGGAGATGGACGCCCAGCACTCTGAGGGGGTGCGCACCGGCTACGACCTGGACCAGCAGATTCGCGAGGCCAATACGACAGCCAACCACTCCGCCGTGGAGTTAGAGCGCATCCATGCGCGCACGGCATCCAACACCGACCGCATCGCCGAGCTGACGGCACGCCAGGCCAGCGGAGCGGAGGAGCTGGCGCAGGCCCAGGCGCAGTTGGCCGGGCTGGCCGGAGAGCTGGAGCAGCACCGCAGTTTTGTCGAGAACGCGACCACGGAGTCTGCGACCGCGCGCGCAACGGCACAGCAGCAGCAGCAGCAGGCGCAGGAGGCGGTGCGCGCCGTCTCTGCCGCAGAGCAGCAGATGGAGCAGCACCGCCGCAACGCGATGCAGTTGCTGCAGCGCGCAGCCAACACGCGCAACGAGCAGGCGCAGGCTGAGGCCGCGCTGGCCGGTCTGGAGCGCGAGGCCGAGCGCCTGAGCAGCGAGTCGGATGTGGCACGGCAGGAGCTGGAGACGCTCGGCCAGCAGCGCGGACAGGTGCGGCTCAGCTTTGAGTCCGTGACCGAGCGGCTGAAGCGGCTGGAGGCCGAGATCGCAGAGCTGAGGCTGGACCTGGAGGCACGCCGCACGGAAGAGGCGGAGTCCAAGCGCCGCGGCGACCAGTTGCGCGGCGAGGCGGCCAGCCTGACCGGGCGTCGCGACTCGCTCGATGCGCTGATTCGCGACCATAGCTACTCCACCGATACGGTGCGCAACATCTTCAAGAGCAACGCCAACCGGCCGGAGCTGGCAGGAATGGCACCGCTGGGTACACTGGCGGACTTCCTGGAAGTGGACGCGCGCTACGAGAGCGTGGTGGATGAGTACCTGCGCGAGGAGCTGAACTACATTGTGGTGAAGTCCTGGGACGCGGCCGACGCCGGCATGCACCTGCTGCAGACCGACGTCTCTGGCCGCGCCACCTTCCTGGTTCATCCAAACGATGCACAGGCGCTGTTCCCGTTTGCCGAGGGCATGGAGAGCGAGGCGCGCCAGACACCGCTGGCCATTGAGGGTGTAGTGGCGTTGAAGGACTGCATTCGTGTGCTGGATGGCTTCGGCAAATCGCTGGAGGTCTTTCTGCCGAAGCTGCGTGAGGGCTACATTGCGCCGGATGCCTACACGGCGCGCACGCTGGCACTGACGCACCCGCACTCCTTCTTCCTGGCGCCTACGGGCGAGACCTTCCACAACGTGACGGTGACCGGCGGACGTCCGCGGGCCCAGGGCCCACTGGCGCTGAAGCGTGAGCTGGCCGAGGTGCAGCATAAGCTGGATGGTGTGCAGACGCAGCTGGCGCAGACGGACCTGCGCACCAGCACACTGCAGCATGAGATCGCCGCGTTGAATGCGACGCTGGAGTCGCGCAGCCAGGAGCGTCGCGAGGCCGAGCGCGAGTCCGCAAACTCTGGCGCGGCACTTCGCCAGATGGAGTCGGAGGTGGCACGCATTGAGCGCCGCCTGCAGGAGTGGCAGCTCTCGACGGAGCGCAATCGCGACCAGCGTAACCAGCGGTCAGAGCGCATCACGCAGCTGCAGCAGCAGTCTGCCGCAATGGACGCCGAGCGCAGCGCCCTGGAGGCCAGCCTGGCGCAGCTGCAGGAGCAGATGGACGCTATGCGCGGCGAGCGCGAGCAGTTGCAGGCGCAGGCAGCCGCTGCCGCCGCAGCGCTGGCCGGGCTGGAGGAGCGCCGTCGCAACGCCGCTGCAAACTTTGAGCAGACCAATCGACTCTTCCAGAACCAGCAGTCGCGCATTGCGCAGGTAGAGCAACAACTGGCCAGTGCGGCTGCGGAGAAGCTGCGTCGCGAAGAGGAGACCACCGCACTCGCCGCACAGCACGCCGAGTTGAGCGAGGCACGCTCCACGGCGGTGGCCAACGCCAGCCGCCTTACGGAAGAGGCTCAGGCCCTGCGGGCCAGGCTGGCCGAGTTGGATGGCCGCCTGCGTACCATGCGCCATGAGACCGAGGCTCTGCGCGAGCAGCGCGCCACGCTGACGGCACGTGCCGCCAAGCTGACGTCAGACATCGAGCACCTCGACGCCACCTGCCTGAACGATCTGGCTGTTGACCCGCAGGTGCTGCGCGCCGATGAGGGCATCGTCCGCATGGAGGGCGACGCGCTGCAGACCGAGGAAGAAGAGGCACGGGCACTGAAGCAGCGCCTGGAGGCAATGGGCCCGGTGAACATGATGGCGCTGGAGGAGTACAACGAGATCACCGAGCGCCACGCGTTTCTGGAGGCGCAGCGCAAGGATCTGCTGGATGCCATTGAGAACACGCAGGCCAGCATCAAGGAGATCGACGAGGTCTCGCGCATCAAGTTCGACGAGGCTTTCCAGGTCATCAACGAAAACTTCTCGGTCACCTTCTCCAAGCTCTTTGGCGGCGGCCAGGCGTTTATGAAGCTGACCGATGCCGAGAACTCGAGCGAGTCCGGCATCGACATTGTGGCCTCGCCACCGGGCAAGAAGCTGCAGAACATTCTGCTGCTCTCCGGCGGAGAGAAGGCGCTTACGGCGCTCTCTCTGCTGGTCGGCATCTTCCAGTTCCAGCCGGCACCGTTCTGCGTGCTGGACGAGGTGGATGCGCCGCTGGACGAGACCAACGTGGGCCGCTTTGCCAAGCTGATTGCGGACATGTCGGCGACAACGCAGTTCGTGGTCATCACCCACTCCAAGCGCACCATGGCGCAGGCCGACATGATCTACGGCGTCACCATGCAGGAGCCTGGCGTGTCTAAGATCGTCTCGGTCAATCTGAGCCGTCGCGAACCGCAGCCCGACAATCGCCGCGCCGTCGCGTAGTCCGTATGCATATCCCCGCGACGCTCGCGACCATCCTGCTGTTGCTGGCCTGCGACCTGGCTCTGCGGTTCAGCCTGCCGCACTGCAGCAGCAGCGTGCAGCGTGGCGTGCTGGGCGTGCTCTACGCACCGGTGCTGCTGTTTGGGTTGTTCTCGGCTCTGCGCCTGCAGTTCGTCTCTCCTCTGCTGGACACCCTGTTGCTGTGGGCGTCGCTGAACGGATACCTGTTCCTGGTCGTGTCACTCACCCGGCTGCGGCCGCGGCTGCTCTCGGCGGGCGTCGCCTGTATCCTGCTCGCGCCGTTGCTCTCGGCCAGTCTGCTGCTGCCACTCACCGCATTGTTTGACACCCACCCACCGGTCACGGTGTGGCTGGATAGCCGATACGTCAGCGAGCGCTATGCCGTGGACCGTGGTGGCTACGGCAGCAATGCGGCAGATCTGAAGATCTTCCGCCGCTCACCCTGGCTGCCCACACTGCAGCGGCATATCGTCACGGCCCGCTTTGTGCAGACGCAGTGCGATGCGGCGCACTCCTTTGCCGAGCTGTTGCCGGATCGCAGCCGTGTGCTGTTGCACTGTCCGGCGCTGCCCGGTCTGCCTGCGGCATCGGCCGTGGTGGAGCAGCACTCCCTCCTCTCCGGAAGAAAGTGATACCGTCTTAGCTGATGAATACTGCCCTGCTTGAAACCCATCTTGGCGATCTGCCCCTGCTGGCACGCGGCAAGGTCCGCGACATCTACGCCGTCTCCGCTGACCCGGCCTCGGACCTGATCTTTGTTGCGACCGACCGCATCTCCGCCTTCGATCATGTGCTGGCGACCGGCATCCCGCAGAAGGGCGCGATCCTCACCCAGCTCTCCCTGTTCTGGTTTGAGTTCCTGCGCGGCCTTGTGCCCAATCACCTGGTCACGGCAGAGTTCGATCGCTTCCCCGCTCCGCTGCAGCCGTTCCGCGCGCAACTGGCCGGGCGCAGTATGATCGTGCGCCGCGCCCAGATGTTTCCCGTGGAGTGCGTGGTGCGTGGATACCTCTCCGGCTCCGGCTGGAAGGAGTATCAGCAGACGGGCGCAGTGTGCGGTATTCCGCTGCCGGCCGGACTGCGCGAGTCAGACCAGTTGCCGCAGCCCATCTTCACCCCGGCGGCAAAGATCAACACCGGAGGCCATGACGAGAACATCACGTTTGACACGATGGTGCAGCACATTGGCAGCGAGGCCGCAGAGACGCTCCGCGACCTGACGCTGCGCATCTATGCACGCGCCACGGAGCATGCAGCCACCCGCGGGCTCATCCTGGCCGATACGAAGTTTGAGTTCGGCAGGATCGATGGCCAGATCGTGCTCGCCGATGAGGTGCTGACGCCGGACTCCTCCCGCTACTGGCCGGCAGACGCCTACCGCCCCGGCGGCGCGCAGCCCAGCTTTGACAAGCAGTTTGTGCGCGACTACCTGGAGTCCATCCGCTGGAACAAACAGGCCCCTGCACCCGCACTGCCAGAGGATGTGGTGACAGCCACGCGTGAGAAGTATCTTGAGGCCTTCCGGCTGATCACGGGCAAGTCTTCGCTGGCGGAGTAGCGGCCGTGGCGATGACATGGTTCGACTGGCTGCTGGTGGTTGTTCTGCTGTACTCCACTTTGGCAGCTTTTCTCCGTGGCATCATCCTGGAGCTGTTTTCGCTGGCCGGTCTGCTGGCGGCGGTGCTGCTGGCCAGCTGGAACTACGACGTGGTGGCAACTCTGCTGGCGCGAACACTTAGCGGCCTCTCGCTGGCGCCGGGCACGTGGAATGGCGTGGCCTTTCTCGGCATCGTGATCGCAGTTACGGTTGCCGTCACCCTGGTAGCGCGGCTGCTGCGACGCACAGCGCACACGCTGGGGCTGGGCCTTGTCGATCGTCTGCTGGGCGCATGCTTCGGTCTGCTGCGCGGCGGCTTGATCGGAGTCGTGATCTTCATGATGACTGCCGCCTTCGCGCCGCAGTGGCGCGTCCCGGCAGATTCCCGGCTTGCTCCCTATTTCCTTCGCGGAGTACATGCGGTATCCTTCGTTGTACCGCAAGACCTGCAGAGGCTCCTTCGCAACGGCATCGAGGAGATCAAGCACAAAGCTCCTGACTGGATCAAGCTGCCTCGGTAAGGTCACAATAAGTTTGAACGTTGTAAGTCTTCTCCAGTTAGCGAGGCCAACTTGAAGCGCGAGCTCGATCTTCTCGTCACGCAGATGCACAGTGTCGGCATCCCCTACGCAGATGCTGTTCGTGAGTTCAAGAAGCGCTACCTGCTTGAAGTGCTGGCCCACCACAAGGGCAACCAGTGCAAAGCGGCGGAAGAGTTGGGCATGCATCGCAACACGCTGAGCCGCACACTGGCTGAGCTGAACCTGGACACGGCACAGATCCGCAACGGCATCCGCAACGGAATGCGTCGTCCGCCGATGAGCGAACGCCCGCGCGCCCAGCGCCTGCCCCAGAACGTGGTCAACCTCCGTTAGTCCGCTCCTGCGTCTAACCAGCAGCACCATGAAGTCCGCCACTCCTCATCTGCGTCGGGCCGTTCTGCTTGCGACTGCTGCGCTGTGCAGCAGCGTAGCGGGTCTTCCTCATGCTGCGGGCCAGGCCAATCTCTCCTCTGCGCCGCCTGCCAAGCCGGCTGCCCTGAGCGACCAGCAGCGGCGCGACGCGGAGCAGGCCTACCTGGACGGTGCGCGTCTTCTGGACCGCCACGCCATTGAGCCAGCGCTGCAGCGGTTTGAACGTGCCGCGCAGCTGGACCCCACCCACAGTGAGTATGCCCTGGCAGCAACCGTCGCACGCGAGCACCTGGTAACGGCACTGGTGCAGCAGGCCAGCCAGGCTCGGCTGGCAGGCCACCCAAATGAGTCGCAACGCCTGCTGGCCCAGGCCATCGCGCTTGACCCGCAGAACGCCATTGCGGCCCAGCACGCGACCACTCCACCCCCCGCACAGCAGATTGAGACGCCGCAGCTGGATACGGCCATCCAGGCCGACCCAACCCTGGCCGGCGCCGTTGCGCTGGCTCCGAACCACAGCACGCAGAGCTTCCACATTCGTGCCGACGTGCAGCAGACGCTCACCCAGGTGACCGCAGCCTTCGGCATCCGCGCCGTCTTTGACCCAACGGTCACCCGGCAGATGCTGCGCTTCGATCTGGACCACACCACCTACGCGGAGTGCATGCCCATCCTGCTCGACATGACCCACCTGCTGGCCGTGCCTCTGGATGCGCAGAGCATCTTCCTTGCGCCAGACACACCGGACAACCGCCAGCGGCTGGAACGCCAGCTGGAAGAGACCATCTATCTGCCCGCGCTGACCAACGAGCAGCGCACTGAGCTGGGCAATGTGGTGAAGAACATCTTCGACCTGAAGCAGTCTGCCGTGCAGAACTCGACAGGGACGCTGACCCTGCGTGCACCTGCCAACCTGTTGCCCGCCATCAACTACACACTGGCTGACCTGATCGATGGCGGCAGCGAGGTGCTGCTGGATGTGAGCCTCTACGCGATCGATCGGTCGCGCACCCGCGAGACGGGGACGTCTCTGCCGCAACAGTTCGGCATCTATAACGTGAACAGCGCAGCCCAGCAGCTGGTAAGCCAGAACCAGTCGCTGGTCAATCAGGCCATCGCCTCCGGGCTTATTCCAGCCAACGCCAGCAACCTCACCATCGCGCTCGCTCTCATCGCCTCCGGCCTGGTGCAGAGCTCCCTGCTCAGCACCACCGTCGGCATCTTCGGCGGCGGATTGACGCAGAGCGGCATCACCGCCTCGTCGAACCCGACGTTCACCCTGGCGCTCAACAGCTCCGAGACGCACGCGCTGGATGCCGTGCAGCTGCGCGTGGGCGATCACCAGAGCGGCACGTTTCGCTCGGGCACGCGCTACCCCATTACCACCTCCACCTACACCTCCGGCACGGCGAACTCCTCCGCGCTGTCGGGCGTCACCATCAACGGCGTCAGTGCGTCGTCGCTGCTGTCGCAGTACCTGGGCACGGCGTCGTCTGTGACGGTTCCGCAGATTCAGTACGAGGATCTCGGGCTCACCTTCAAGGCCTCGCCCATCGTGCAAAAGACAGACGATGTCACGATCCACCTGGACCTGAAGATCGAAGCACTGGCCGGCACCGCATTGAACAATATTCCAGTTCTTGCCAGTCGCCAGATTGTCTCGGACATGACGCTGCATGACGGCCAGACGGCGCTGCTGGTGAGTAGCCTGAGCAAGGCCGAGACGGCCGCGGTCAACGGGACGCCGGGGCTGGGCGAGCTGCCGGGCTTCTCCTCCGCACTCTCCGACCGCTCGGCGCAGAACACCTCCAGCCAGATGGTGATGCTGGTGACGCCACACATCGTCCGGCATCGTTCGCATACGCTGGCCAGCCCGCAGATCCTTCTGCACATCCCGCAGACGGACTAGCCGGGGACTTCTTCCACAAGCCCACCCGCTACGCATGAAGATTGGTGGTTCATGCGTTTGACCTGCGACGCATCCCTCGCTATACTCATAAAAGTGTGAGCGGGAGTAGCTCAGTGGTAGAGTGCTTCCTTGCCAAGGAAGATGTCGCCGGTTCGACCCCGGTCTCCCGCTCCATTTCCCCCCTGCCTGGAATGCAAGATCACCACCCCCGGCAATTGCATTAGAATGGGCTCTCTGCCCACCAGGGGCGCGGTACCCAAGTGGTAAGGGAGAGGTCTGCAAAACCTTTATGCGTCGGTTCGATCCCGACCCGCGCCTCCATCATCTTCTTCCCCATTCGACTTTAAGTCAGCTCCCGCAAGGGAGCTTTGCTGTCGTGGCTGGGTTGTGGCTGGGCTCGGGCGCGGGCACCTTAGTCGAGACACATCTTGCGGCGGTCGCTGGAAGCGTCGCGAGTGGGTTTATGCCCGCGAGGTCGCAAAGAGCGCCGGGTAGCGGGCACCGGTGCGGATGAGGGCTTCGATCTCGGCGACTGGGGCGATTCGTCCGCGAGCCCCCACGGCAGTGCAGTTCAGCGCGGCTGCCGCACTGGCAAAGTCCAACTGACGCGCCAGCGGCCAGCCCTGCAGCATGGCAAAGATGAAGCCCGCATGGAAGATATCGCCGGCGCCGGTCGTGTCGGCCACGGGCACGTGGAACGCCGGGCAGTAGTGGAAGGCGTGGCCATCCCAGGCCAGTACGCCGTCATGCCCCAGCGTCGCGGCAGAGAGGCGGTTGTCGTAGCGGGTATGCATCTGCTGCAGCGCCGTCTCCAGGTCGGGCTGCTGCATCAGGCGGCAGGGAAAGTCGCGGCTGACGATGAGGTAGTCGATGCGCCGCAGCAGCGTCTCCACCTCAGGATAGATCTCGTCCAGGTCGGCAACGACAGGGATTCCGGCCTCGCGCGCCCAGCCTGCGGCGCGGGTAGCGGCGGCAATGTCATAGCCATCCAGGTGCAGGGCGCGGGCAGGGACAAACCACTCCCGCTGCATATCGTCCGCGCGCAGGTCCAGTCGCTGGTCCTGCCTCCACAGCACGGTGCGCTCGCCCTCGCCATCCACCAGGATGAGCGACTGGCGGCTGGCGCAGCCGGGCACTTCCAGGATGCGGGTCTCCACCCCCGCCTGGGCAAATGCCGCGCGATGCAGGCGCGAGGCATCGTCATCGCCCAGGCTGCCTACGTAGCGGGTTCGCATGCCCCAAAGCTGACAGGCCAGCACGGTGGTCGCCACCTGTCCACCGGGCAACACCGTCACGTCGCGATACTCGACCTTGGAGCCAGGCCGGGGAAAGCTTGGCAGCGGAATCACGGTGTCTGTGGCGTTCAGCCCAACACCCACCAGGTCGATCTCTGTAGGCTCAACCATATCCTTCTTAATCTACATGGTTCGTCGCGTAGCCGCACCCCGCCGGGTGTCAGAGTGGTGTCCCCAGGTGCGGTCCGGTAGTGTAGCGGGCGGCGCCATCTGCTACACTCTCGGCCATGCCCTGCTCCGGTGGAAGAGAACTACGTCAGATGCACGCGAATGCCAACCACGAGCTGCTGCTTGCCCAGCAGGCTCAGCAGGATGACTCTATCCCGCAGGAGCAGCGCGATCGCCGCCTGCGCAACGCCCAGGCCAATCAGAAGTGGACCTCGGACACGTTGCTGAAGCATCTGGAGACCTGCTCTGCCTGTCGCACGCGCGAGAGCGCCCTGCGCCCGGCCTACGACCCGAAGAAGTACCTGTAGCGCGCTGTTCCCCTGCCTGTCCTTCCCTGCTCCTACTCCTTGTCAGCAGCCTGGCTCCGTGTGAGCGCAGTAATCAGCTCGGCCCACTGTGGCCACTGCGCTACCAACGGGGCGCGCAGGCCCTCCTCGTAGTCCTCAAACTCAAATCCCGGGCTTACCGAGCAGCCCAGCAGCGCCCAGGCTCCACCGGGTACCAGCCGTGAGCCCTGCCACACCCCGCGCGGAACCACATGCTGCGGCCGACCGAGCGCGAGGTCGTTGCTGAGCACGACGCGCCGACCGGCGCTGCCCTCCTCCAGTTGCAGCATCTCGACGGGGTCGCCGGCGTAGAAGTGGAAGACCTCGTCCGAGCGCAGACGATGCATCTCGCTGAAGGTGTCCGGCTCCAGCAGGTAGTAGATGGCGGTGCCGGTGTGGCGTGGGCCGGGGTAGCGGCCCGACGCAAAGGCCCCCGGCGCCAGCAACTCGGCAGACTCATAGGTGCGCACATACCAGCCACCCTCCTGCGGATGTGGCTTGAGACCCAGGATTTTCTTCACCTCGGCAGCTGTCATTGTCCCTCGCTCAGGCTATGCTGTACTGAATCCATCTCATTCTAGTTGCCCAGCGAGACCAACGTTGCCCCTACGCACACGCCTCGAACGCTACTTTGGCTTTGCCCATCTCCACACGTCCTGGCGGACGGAGATTCTGGCCGGTCTGACGACCTTCATCACCATGGCCTACATCATCTTCGTCAACCCGGCCATTCTGTCGCAGACCGGCATGCCGATCGCCTCCGTCACCGCCGCAACCTGCCTGTGCGCAGCCTTCGGCAGCATACTGATGGGTTCCATTGCCAATTACCCGCTGGCGCTGGCGCCGGGCATGGGACTGAATGCCTACTTCACCTACACCGTGGTCAAGGGGATGGGCATTCCGTGGCAGACGGCGCTGGGTGCGGTCTTTCTGTCGGGCTTTATCTTTCTGCTGCTCACCTATGCGGGCATTCGGCAGCGGCTGGTAGCGGCCATTCCGCACCAGTTGCACGCAGCTGTGGGCGGCGGCATCGGGCTGTTTATTGCCTTTGTGGGGTTCCGCAACTCGGGCATTATCGTCTCCAGCGAGGCCCACACCGTGACGCTGGGCAACCTGCGCGCGCCAGAGACCGCGCTGGCCATCTTTGGCCTGCTGCTGATTGCGGTGCTGCAGGTGCTGCAGGTGCGGGCCTTCATGCTGATCGGCGTGCTGGGCACCATGCTGGCCGGGCTGGTCTTCCACCAGATTCACTGGCAGCCGACGCCCTACTCGCTCACCGCGCTGCATGCAACCGCGTTTCACCTGGACCTGCGCGGAGCGCTGCACCACGGCATCATTGAGATCGTCTTCGTCTTCCTGTTTGTTGATCTGTTTGACAACATCGGCACCCTGGTTGCCGTAACCGAACGCGCCAACCTGATGGCTCCGGATCACTCGATTCCGCGGCTCAACCGCATCTTCTTTGCGGACGCGTCGGCAACCATCGTCGGCTCACTGGCCGGCACCAGCACCGTCACCAGCTACATCGAGTCGTCTGCGGGTGTGGAGGCAGGCGGCCGCACCGGCGTGACCGCCATCGTCACCGGACTGCTCTTCTTCCTCGCCATCTTTATCGCCCCGCTGATCGGTGCGATCCCTACGTTTGCCACCGCGCCGGCGTTGATTCTGGTAGGCGCGCTCATGCTCACCGGGCTGGGCAAGATCGACTGGCATGAGCCGCACATCGCGATTCCGTCGTTCTTCACCTTGACCATGATCCCACTCACATGGTCTATCGCCGATGGTCTGAGCTTCGGCCTCACCAGCTACGCGCTCATCCAGATCTTTACCGGTCGCGCCCAGCGCAAGGACTGGATGCTCTACCTGCTGGCGGCGCTGTTCCTCTTCCGCTTCCTCTACCTGTCGCGCCACTAGCACGGCCCTTAAGCCGCAGGGGCACACCGGTTGGTGTGCCCCTGTCGGATTGCAGCGTGCGGCGCTTACTTCAGCGAAGGTGCCGTCCGCGCGGGAGCCTGCACGGCTGCCGCAGAGACGCCGTCTTCCTGCGCCTGGAAGGCGATGAGTGTCTTGAGCGTCTCGTACGGAATGCCGGTGAGCGGCAGCGGATGGCCGTTGACCACCAGCATCGGCGTCTGGTCTACACCGGCGGCATCGCCCAGCTTGATGGACGCGTTCACGGCGTCCTTGGCCGCCTGGGTGGCGGCACAGGTGTCGATGGCACCGGCATCGAGACCAGCCTTCACCACCGCATCCTTCAGCGTCTGGTCGGCGGAGTCCTGGGTCAGGCCACCCTGCGTGTCATACACAGCGCGGGCGTAGTCCAGGTAGGCGCTGCTCTTCTGCTGGGCGACGCAGTAGCCGTAGGTCGCAGCCTTGAAGGCGAAGGGATGAATGTCGACCAGCGGATAGGGCTGGTAGACGATGTGCGCCCCGGGGAAGTCCTTCGCAAGCTGATCCATGGTGGTCTGCCCCTCCTTGCAGTGCGGACACTGCAGGTCAGCGAACTCCACCAGCTCCAGATCCTTGCTGGCAGCCCCGGTGGAGGGACCATCGGCCTTCTCAGCCAGCAGGCGGCGCACCGGCGCGAACGGCGCATTACCAAAAGGCACCACCCCCTCACCGGCGATGGCATGGGCACCATCCGGCGTGACAAAGAATGAGGTGGACTGCACCTTCGCGTTCGGCGACTTGTCCGAAACCGCAACCACAACCTTGCTGACGCCCGGTGCCGGTGTGGCCAGCACGGCTTCTACCCGCCAGATGCGGTTCGGGTCATAGCCCCAGAGCGCCTTCAGGAAGTTGTTGACGGTCTCCACCGTAGGTGTTGTAGCGGTAAAGAACTTGGGGTTCACCGGCGGGAACGGATCCGTCCGCCCGGTCTGCTCCAGCGACGACATCTGCATCGGTGCCGGTTGCGAGGCGGGGGCTGCCCCTGTCTGTGCGAACGCCGGTGCCACCAGCAATACGGTAAGTGAGGCCACTGCGAGATACCAATGCTTCAAAGAACACATCCCTCCGCCGCGACGCGCGCGGCTGGTTGATTTACACCTGAACCTTGACGGCGATGGGGAAGCGTCGTCCCATGCCAAACGACTTTTGGGTCACCTTCAACACCGGGGCTGCCTGCTGCCGCTTGTACTCGCTGCGCTCCACCAGTTTAAGCACCTGCCGCACCAGGGCGAGGTCAACGCCCTGCTCCTCGGCAATGCGCTCGGCAGACCAGTAGCGCTCCACATACGCCTCCAGAATCGGATCCAGCACATCATACGGCGGCAGCGAGTCGGTGTCCTTCTGGTCTGGCCGCAGCTCGGCCGAGGGCGGCTTCTCGATCGTCGCGCGCGGAATCACCTCGCGCTCGCGATTGGCGAACTCGCTCAGCTTGTAGACGCGCAGCTTCATCACGTCGCCGATCACGGCCAGTGCGCCCACCATATCGCCGTAGAGCGTGCAGTAGCCGGTAGACATCTCACTCTTGTTGCCGGTCGTCAGCACCAGTGCGCCAAACTTGTTGGAGATCGCCATCAGCAGACCGCCACGGATGCGCGACTGCAGGTTCTCCTCCGCCAGGCCAAAACGCGTGCCGGCGAACAGAGGATCCAGCACCTGCTGATACTGGGCAAAGACCTGGTGAATGGGTAACAGCTCAAACCGTATGCCAAGGTTCCGCGCCAGCGCACGCGCGTCCTCAATGGAACCCAACGACGAGTACTCACTGGGCATGCCGATACCCAGCACGTTCTCTGCCCCCAGCGCCTCCACGGCGATCGCCGCTACCAGGGCGGAGTCAATGCCGCCGCTCAGGCCCAGCACCGCTTTGGCAAAGCCGCACTTGCGGACATAGTCGCGCGTGCCCAGCACCAGCGCCTTCCAGGTCAGCTCGGTCTCACTCTCCAGGGGTCGGCCCGGCGCTACGGCATCCGCATCCGTGTCCAGCAGCACCAGGTCCTCGACAAACGAAGCGCCATGCGCAGCCACGCGACCATCGGGCCGCACCGCCAGCGAGGTGCCGTCAAAGACCAGGCTGTCATTGCCGCCGACCTGGTTCACCATGGCCACATAGGCGCCATGCCGACGTGCCAACGCGGCCAGCATCTCGCGGCGAACATCCTGCTTGCCGTGCCAGAAGGGCGAGGCGGAGATGTTCAGAATCACCCGGGGCCTGGCCTTGGCCGACTCGCTCAGGCTCTCCCACTGCTTCATCAACTCCTCGACCGGGTCCAGCGGATACATCTGCCGCGGCCAGAAGCTCTTGTCGTTCCAGGCATCTTCGCAGATGGTGATGGCCAGCGGCTGCCCATCGAGTTCGGTCAGCAGTTGCGTCTTGGCCGGCTCAAAGTAGCGCTGCTCGTCAAACACGTCGTAGAAAGGCAGCAACATCTTGTGCTGGGTAAACTGCACCTTGCCCTGGTCGATCAGCAGGGCGGCGTTCCACACCTGTTTGCCAATCTCCGCGCTGGTAGCCAGCACGCTGCCGCACAGCACCGCAGGTCGACCCGGCTCTGCGGTCCACACGGCCACCTCGCCGGCGGCGATTCGGGCCCGCGCTACAAAGTCGTGCTTCTCCAGCAGATCGGCAGGAGGGTACCCACACAAGGCAAGCTCGGGAAACACCACCAGGCGGGCTCCCGCCTGTGCGGCCTGTTCGGCATACGCCAGGATCTTCTCTACATTCCCGGCAAAGTCGCCAACCGTCGGGTTGATCTGGGCGAGCGCTATCTTCACAGCTACCAGTCTAACCCGTCAGCCCCAGCTAGGAGCCGGTTCCTGCCACGACGACACCGATCGTGCGCACCAGAATCTTCAGGTCGAGCCACAGGCTCCAGTTCTCCACGTACGCCGTGTCGAGCGAGATGTAGCTATCAAACGAAGGGTCCTGACGCGCCTCGACCTGCCAGAGCCCCGTGATGCCAGGCAGGACGTCCAGCCTGCGCAGGTGCGACAGGTCGTACTGCTCCACCTCGCTGGCCATGGGCGGTCGCGGACCCACCAGGCTCATGTCACCCTTCAGCACGTTATAGAACTGCGGCAACTCGTCCAGCGAGTATTTGCGCAGCAGGCGGCCGATCCGGGTCATGCGCGGATCGTTCTCAATCTTGAACAGCACACTGTCCCGCTCGTTCATGTGCTGCACCTCCTGCCTGCGGCGGTCAGCATCCTGCACCATGGTGCGGAACTTGTAACAGGTAAAGGTTCTGCCCTTGCGCCCGATGCGCTGTGCGCGATAGAAGAACGAGCCAGGCGAGTCCAACCGCACCAGCAGCGCGAGCACGATCATAATGGGCGAGAGCACCAGCAGCGCCAGCAGCGAGAGCGTAATGTCGAGCGTGCGCTTCAGCAGGAAGGCACCCACCGGGAACTCCCGACGATGCAGCGGAATGGTTGGGAACTGACCGATGTACTCCACCGGCGCGTTCCAGGCCAGGCCGTCGTACAGGTCCGGCACCACGCGGACGTCGATCCCCAGGCCGCGCGCCTCCTCCACCAGATTGATGACCAGCCGCTTGTCGGCCGGCACGGAGAAAAAGATCTCGTCGACGAACAGCGCACGAGCCAGCGAGAGGCAGTTGCGCACATCGCCGATGACGTCCGAGTCGCCCGACTCCGCCTCACGTTCGGTCAGGGCGACGAATCCTTTGAAGCGGAAGCCGAGGTGCTGCAGCGACTCCAGGTGATTGCGCAGAGCGTGGGCCACACGGCCAGCTCCGATGATGAGCACGTTGCGCGTCTCCATGCCCGCCCGGTAACGGCTGTAGACGATCTGCCGCCAGATGGCTCGACGCACACAGATCAGCAGCATGGTCAGGCCGACCTCCAGGCCGACCACCACCCGGGAGACCTCGATGCCCTGCAGCAGGTAGAGGGTGCCGCACAACAGCAGGCCCGCCACAAAGGTCGCCTGGATCGCCATGCGCTGCTCGTGCAGGCCACTGCGATTCTGGATAGGTCCATACAGCCCGTAGGAGCGCATGAAGAAGACCAGGCACACGCCAAACCACACCAGATAGAGGAAGAGTGCGCGTGGGGCGGCATGGTACAGCGCCTGCACTACGTGCAGCGCAGGCACCTCGGCACCCAGAGTCAGGTGCATGCGCAGGGCTAGAAAGGCGGCCAGCGCCACGGAGAGCAGATCCAGCGTTGCCCAGATGATGCTGGTTACGGAAGGCCGATAGAGAACGCCCAGCCGACCTGCCTGTCGGCGGTCCACCGATGCCTTCCGTCGACTGGAGACCACAACCTGTTGGAGATATTCCGGAGTCGCCACGACAAGTGCCTCGTTTGCATTAGGTCGGCGGAGTTCCAGGATCGGTGCCAACGCGGCATACAGCTCGTGGGCCGGTGAGACGATCGAAAGTACTACAGGGCAACTGCCAAACTCGAGTTGATTCTCTGATAGACACCCTCTGCGGAGGAAAGTCGCCTATCCGACACAAAATCTTCCACCCGTTCGAGGCCTCTCCGACTGCAGGCCGCACGGTAACTCTTCCTTCCCATCATACCGCGCGCAAAACTTTGCGCTCTTCCTAACAACTTCTAGATAACACAATCTTTAAACAGAACCCTTTTTGTCAATCACCCAAACAGGGGCGATTACCCCGACCGATTACCAAAGTCACGAGGCCCTTGGGAGGCTTTAGCCGGGTATCACCAGCCGGTCCAGATCAAGAAACTCGCGCAGCACGGGGTCCTCGCTGGCGTCCATCTCTTCCATCCGGCCAAAGAAGCGCACCTTGCTCTGGTGCAGAAAGACCACGCGATCCGCCAGCTTGCGGGCCAGACGCATGTCATGGGTCACCACGATGCTGGTCAGGTGCAGCTGACGCTTCAGCCGTTCAATCAGATCGCCCAGCAGGTGGGCCATCAGCGGATCCACCATAGTGGTGGGTTCGTCATACAACACGGCCTCAGGCTGTGCGGCCAGCGCCCGGGCGATAGAGACGCTGCGCTTCATGCCGGTCGAGAGGTCCGAGGGCAGCGCGTCCTCCATGCCGGCCACGCCCACCATCTCCAGCAGACCACGCACCACCTGCTGAATCTGATCCTCCTGCATGCCCTTCTGCTCGCGCAGCGGGAAGGCGACGTTCTCGCCCACGCTGATGGAGTCAAACAGAGCACCGTTCTGGAAGACCATGGTCACTTTCTGTCGGATCTTGAGCATCTCGCGCTCGGAGTATCCGCAGATGTTCTCGCCGGCGACATGGATGGTGCCGGAGTCCGGCTGCAGGAAGCCCATCAGCATCTGCAGCGAGACGGACTTGCCGACGCCGCTGCGGCCCAGGATGCAGAGCGTCTCCCCGGCGTTGACGCAGAAGCTCACATCGTCGAGCACCGTTAATGCGCCGAAGGACTTGCTGACATGCTCAAAGGAGATATACGGGCCGGGCTGCTCGGCAGTCTCCGTCACAGAGTCGGCGGCGGCGACGTTCTGCTGTGCGGCCCGATCCATAAACTCTTCCATCACCGCGGCGACGTCTTCGGTCACGTCGTCCATCAGCGGCACCTCGGCGGCAAGCTCCTCATCGCGTGGCGCAATGGCGGGCTGCTCGTCTTCGGGCAGGTTGCCGGGGTGCGGGGGACCGTCGTTCTGGCTCATGCTGCTGTCTCCGTAGCGCCATTCTCCCACGCCGTCGCGCGCAGAGACTACTCACGTTCTGGTTCGGGCAGCGCGTCCAGGTCCTCTGGCGTGTTCAGGTTCAGGAACCACTCGGCGCTCTGCGACGGCAGGTCCAGGTACTCCACCGGGCCAGCCTGCTGCGCGGCTGCAATGACCCGGCGCTCACCGGCCTCAAT
The DNA here is from genome assembly GCA_028872955.1 of Acidobacteriota bacterium. Classification (GTDB taxonomy): domain Bacteria; phylum Acidobacteriota; class Terriglobia; order Terriglobales; family Acidobacteriaceae; genus Edaphobacter. The sequence goes on along the minus strand of JAGWNX010000062.1, from coordinate 1,878 downwards.
TCCCTGCTGCAGCCCGGCGCGCGCCTCTGTCCGGTACGCTGCACATAATGGCTGCACGGCACCGCCCACGCGAGCGACCACGGCGATGGCCGACGATCGCAGCGCCTGCTGTGCCAGTTGCTGCAACAGTGCCACCGGCACCTGCGGCATATCGACCGCCAGCACCAGGTTCCATGGCAACGGGCTGGCCTGCAGCGCCACCAGAATGCCCGCCAGCGGTCCCAGGCCGGGCTGCTGATCCGGCAGGACGCGACCATACGCGGCCAGCGCCGGGTCGCCCCCGGCGATCACGCAGTGCTGGCACACCTGCGCCAGGTTGGCCAGCGCACGCTCCACCAGCGTGCGACCGCCCAGCGAAATCCGGGCTTTGTCGCGGCCCATACGCGAACTACGTCCACCGGCCAGCACCACGCCCTGCAGCGGCAGCAGGCTCAAGCCCCAACCCCGCCAAGAAAACGCACAATCGCCTGAATGCCGCGGTAGAAGTTCGCCACGTGGAACTTCTCATTGGGCGCGTGCAGGTTATCGTCAGGCAGGCCAAAGCCCATCATGACGGTCGGCATGCCGAGTAGCTGCACAAAGTCTGCCACGATAGGAATGGAACCCCCACCGCGGACGAACACCGTGTCTTTGCCGAAGACCGCCCGCAGCGACTCCGTGGCAACCCGCACGTACGGGTTGTCCGTGCTCAGCACCAGTCCCTCGCCAGAGTGCAGCAGACGAACGTCCAGTTCGATCCCCGGGGGGCAAAGCGACAGCACGTACTGCCGGAAGCGCTCGTAGGTATCGGACCAGGTGAGGTCGGGCACCAGGCGCATGCTTACCTTGGCCGTGGCCCGGGCGGGGATCACGGTCTTGGCGCCGGCGCCGGTAAAGCCGCCTGCAATGCCGTGAACCTCCAGCGTGGGCCGGGCCCACAGGCGCTCCAGCACGCTGAAGCCAGGTTCGCCGGTCAGCGCCGGGGAGCCGACCTCGTGGGTGCGGAAGCTCTCTTCGTCAAAGGGAAGCGCGCTCCAGGCGGCCAGCTCGGCCGGGGTCGGGGCCTGCACCTGCTCGTAGATGCCCGGAATCAGGATGCGGCCCTCGCGGTCCTCGAGCTGGGTGAGGATCTCAGCCAGCGCCATCAGCGGATTGGGCGCCGCGCCGCCGTACATGCCACTGTGCAGGTCAGTCCGTGCGCCGCGGGCCTCAATCTCCGTGTAGATCATGCCGCGCAGGCCAACACACAGGGTGGGCAGCTCGGGCGCAAACATCTCCGTATCGCTCACCAGGGCGACATCGGCGCGCATCTGCTCGCCCTGCTGCCGCAGGTAGGCAGCGATGCCCTCTCCGCCCACCTCCTCTTCCCCTTCGATCACCACGCGCACGTTGACCGGCAACTTGCCGCCGCCAGTGGCAAACAGTGCCTCCAGGGCCTTCACATGCATCCACATCTGGCCCTTGTCGTCGACGGCACCCCGTGCGTACAGGTTGCCGTCGCGTATCTCGGGCTCAAACGGCGGCGAGACCCACTCGTGGAGCGGCTCGGCGGGCTGCACGTCGTAGTGGCCGTAGCACAGCACCGTGGGCTGCGGCTTGCCGTCCGGGCCCGGCTCCGCATGCAGCCAGTCGGCAACCACCAGCGGATGCCCCGCCGGATGCTCCGGCGAGGTGGTCTCGATCAGCCGTACATGCTCCATGCCGATGCGCTGCAGCTCGGCCGCGACAAACTCTGCCGCCCGGCGCACATCACCGGCGTGCTCCGGCAGCGTGGAGACGGAAGGAATACGCAGCAGCGCCTTAAGCTGCTCCAGCGAGCGCGCCTCATGCTGCTCTGCAAACTGCACTGCCGAACTCACCCACTCGTTACGATTCAAGGACGGCCCTCCTGCGATGGAT
>JAGWNX010000061.1 GCA_028872955.1 Acidobacteriota bacterium | reverse complement strand
ATTGCTCCTGGCACCTACCGCGAGGTCGTGCATGTGGATAAGCCGGGTGTTGAGCTGCGTGGCGAGGGGCGCAACCCCAGCGCGGTGGTGCTGGTCTATGGAAATGCCGCAGCGAACACCTGTGGCACCGGCTGCTCCGCGACTCTGTTTGTAACCGGGCGGGACTTTGTGGCCACCGGCATGACGATCGCCAACGATTACGCACAGCACAGCGACGTGCCTTCGCAGGCGGTGGCGGTCTCCGTCCGTGGCGATCGCGCGGTCTTTCGCAACGTGCGGCTGCTGGGCGCGCAGGATACGCTGTATGCCGCCAGCTCGGGATGCATGAAGCCAGGCGCGGCCTGCACCACCAGCCGCCAGTTCGACAGGGATTGTGATATCGAAGGGCACGTGGACTTCATCTTTGGCGACGCCAAGGCCGTCTTTGACCACTGTGAGATTCGCAGCATTCCGCACCTGGCGGGTGGATACGTGACAGCGCAAAGCAATACGCGCCCCAATCAGGATGCAGGCTATGTCTTCAACCACTGCAGGCTGACTGCGGACGACGGTGCGGGCAAGGTGTACCTGGGCAGGCCCTGGCGCGACTATGCGACCGTGGTCTTTCTTGAGACGGAGATGGGAGCGCACATCCAGCCGGAGGGCTGGTCGGCGTGGAAGAGCTCGCCGACCGATCGGCTGAAGACGGCCTTCTATGCGGAGTACCGCTCCACCGGGCCGGGGGCCAGCCCCGCCACCCGCGAGCCGGACTCGCACCAGTTGACTGCGGCGGAGGCACGTCGCTATGCAACGCGAACCTATCTGCGTGGCGACGATGGTTGGAATCCGGAGCGGGTGAAGTAGCAGCAGCGCCAAGCGCAACGCGCACGGCCCGGCCAAGGAAGTTGACCGGGCCGTGACGGGCTTGCAGGAGGGCTAGGCCTTGGTCTCCAGCACGACGACCGAGGCGATGGCGTCGGGTGCCTGCGGGGGCAGATGCACCTCCAGGGTGTCTCCGGTGCGCGAGAGCTTGAGTGGCTTGCGAGCGGGATCGGCCAGCAGATGCGCGCCTGTGATGGTGCGGGGCACGCGACTGATCTCCGGCAGGCGGAAGACACCGTCGGCTGGCCACTCGAACAGCGACAGGTAGATGCGGTTCGGCGTGGTGGTGGAGCGCCACTTCCACTCGGGAATGAACTTCGGCTTGCCGTTCTTGTCTTTCTCTGTGTCGCTGAAGGAGCCGGCCTCCGCGCCGAAGAGTGTCGGCAGGGTGCCGTGGATGGCAGCGCCGTTGACGGCGAGCCACTGGCCCACCTGCTGCAGCCGCTCCACCTCCGCCGGCGGAACCACACCATGGGAGTCTGGCCCGATGTTGAGCAGGTAGTTGCCGCCCTTGCTGGCGATGTCGATGAGATTCCGCACCAGTGTCTCAGTGGATTTGAAGTTGGTGTCGTAGGACTTGTAGCCCCAGGTGTCATTCATCGTCATGCAGGACTCCCAGTCGCGGCCGGGGTAGCCCTGGGCCGGGATGTACTGCTCGGGCGTCTCCGTGTCGCCCTTGTAGCCACCGCCCAGGCGATTGTTCCAGATGAGGCGAGGGTGCTGGTTGAGCAACGCGACGATCTCGCCGGCCAGCTCCGGGGTCATGTCCTTGGTGGGCGTGTCAAACCAGATGACAGCGGGGAACTCACCATACTGTGTGAGGAGCTCCTTCATCTGCGGAATCGCCTTGGTGCGCAGGTACGTGGCGAAGTCGCCATCCTGGGCCTTGTCCCAGTGGTAGGTCGGCGGCTGGTGGTCGCCGGTCTTGTAGGCTGCGCCGCCGGGGGCGGTCCAGTCCTGATCCTGTGAGTAGTAGAAGCCGAGTTTGATGCCCTGGCGGCGGCACTCGTGGGCCAGTTCCTGCAGCGGGTCGCGCTTGAAGGGCGTGGCGGTGACGATGTTGAACGGGTCGGCCTTGGAGTGGAACATGGCAAAGCCGTCATGATGCTTCGAGGTGATGACGATGTACTTCATGCCGGCGTTCTTTGCGAGTGAGACGATGGCCTCCGCACTGAAGCCGGTGGGGTTGAACTGCTGAGCCAGCGCCTTGTAGTCGGCTACGGGAATGCTGGCGCGGTTCATGATCCACTCGCCGATGCCGGGGATCTGCTGGCCGTTCCATGTACCGGCCGGAATGGAGTAGAGCCCCCAGTGGATGAACATGCCGAAGCGTGCCTCGCGCCACCAGGCCAGGCGTGCCTCGTGCTGTGCGGTGGTCTCGGTATCCTGCACGGCGGGCACGGGGTGGCGATTGGCGGTGTCGATGTGTTCGCCCTCAATCTGCGCAAGCACGGCCGGTGCGGCCAGCAGGGTGGAGAGTCCGGTGGTGAAGGTGCGGCGAGTCAGTTGCACGGCGAGTCCTTTGGGTGGGGTGTGCGGCAGAAAACTGCGGCAGCGGCATTCTATGTGAAAAAGTGCTCTCGTGGGTAAAAGTGCGTCAAGGCAGCACGATGTTTGCTTCGCAGCGGACGCAGTCGCCAGGCGGTATCATCGCAGCTATGGGCATCGCAGCTATGGGCGTTGAGCTGGAGATTAACGGCATGAGCGGCAACGGCGGACCCCTGCGTCTGGATCACCTTGGGGTAGCGGTACGCAGCCTGGCCGGGGCGCAGCGGTTCTACCAGGCGCTGGGCCTGAGTGCGGGGCCCGCAGAGACGGTGCTGCACGAGCAGGTGCGGGTAAGCATGGTGCCGCTCGAGGGCAGTCGCATCGAGCTGTTGGAGCCGCTGGCGGAGGACTCCGTGGTGGGCCGGTTTCTTGCCCGGCGCGGCGAGGGGCTGCACCACGTGGCGCTGCAGGTGCCGGATGTGGATGCCATGTTTGCCCGCCTGACGGCAGAGGGCGTGCGGCTGGCCAGTCAGGCCGTGCAGGTGGGTGCGGGCGGGCATCGCTACTTCTTTGTGCATCCACAGAGCACGGGCGGGGTGCTGGTGGAGCTGGTCGGTGCGGGTGCGGCAGAGGCTGCACCGGAGCGCCTGCCATGAGGCTGCTGTTGTTGCATACTGCGGCGGCGGAGAGCTCCGTGGCCCTGGTGGATACGGAGCAACCGGAGCCTGTGGTGGCCACGGCCACTTTGCCCGGGCGCTCTGCGTCCGAGCGGCTGGTCTTGCGCGTCGCCGAGCTGCTGGCGCAGCAGAATTGGGTGCTGGCGCAGTTGGATGGCGTTGGCGTCGTGCACGGGCCGGGGTCGTTCACCGGGGTGCGGGTGGGGCTGAGCGCCGCGAAAGGGCTGTGCGAGGCCACGGGTCTGCCGTTGGTGGCAGTCTCGCGCCTGGCGCTGGTGGCAGCGGCTGCCGGGCAGGCCGAGGTGCGTGTGGTGCTGGACGCAGGGCGCAGCCAGTACTTTGTGGGCCACTATCGCGCGGGAAGCTGCCTGGCCGAGGCGCTGCTGGAGGCCGCTGCCGTTGCGGTGGACACCGATGCGGTGCCGCTAGTGACGACCGAGGCCGCCGTTGCGTCTGCGCAGCCGGCCCGGCTGATCGCTGAGCCCGGCGCGGCGGCACTGTGGCCGCTGGTTCTGGCTCGGCTGCAACGCGGCGAGGTAGACGACGCCTCGCTGCTGGACGCCAACTACCTGCGCCACACCGATGTTGAGATTCAGGCCCGGCTGAGCGCGTTGGGGAAGCCGTCGGCATGAGTGTGGATGGTGATGGGCTGCGGCTGGGAACGAGCCACGATGTCGCGGCGCTGCATCGGCTGGAGGCGGAGATCGCCGAGGCCCCGCACTGGAGCGAGGCCGAGTACCAGCGGGTGGTGACGGCGTCTGCGCAGCAGGGGGCCTACCACTGTGTGGTGTGGCAGCAGGGGCAGAGCCCGGCGGGCTTCGCCGTTGGCCATGTGGTTGAAGTTGCCGGAGTACGAACGGGGACGCTGGAGAGTGTTGTGGTAGCGGCAGCGTTGCGTCGTCAGGGCGTGGGCCGGGCGCTGTGCCAGGCGGTGCTGGCGTGGTGCCGCCGGCAGGGTGCGGATGCCGTGGAGCTGGAGGTGCGTGCGGGTAGCCAGGGAGCGATTGCGCTGTACCGGTCGCTGGGCTTCGTGGCCGAGGGAGTGCGTCGAGGCTACTACCGCGCTCCCGTGGAAGATGCGCTGCTGATGCGACTTACGCTGCGGGAGCGCGTGCCTGAGGAGTCGTCTGGCACCCGGCCTGCAGCCGGAGGATAACTGGCGTTGCCACCAGTTTGCGGCGTGTGGTAGCGTGTCGGCGTTCGTTTGCCCCGGTTGTCTTGCAGGACACAAGGAGGTGCACCCATGCCGAACCTGATGGCTCTTCCCGAGCCTCCGACTCCCCCCTCGATGCAACAGTTGGAACTGGAACACAGCTTGTATGCCCGGCGGCTGGATACGCTGGTTGCCAAGCCCTATCTGACGGAGGAAGAGCGGCTCGAGGAGATTCGCCTGAAGAAGCTGAAGCTGCGTCTGAAGGACCAGATGGAGATGCTGCGCCGACAGCGTCATGAGTACTTGCCGGTAGCGTAGGATCGGCAGCCCAAGCACTGCGCCCGCATCACGACCTGCGCAGGGCCGCCGGGGATCTGTGTGCGCCATGGCAGCCCCGCGCAAGCCGTATAATAAGGGTCACTTATGGTTCGAGATGGATATCTGTACGCGCTGGCGCTGGCGGTTGTGGCGGCCATTCTCTGGGGTGTGACGCACAGCCGATCGCTGGTTGCGATTCCTGTTGTGCTGGCCCTGTTTTTTCTGTGGTTCTTCCGGGATCCGCAGCGGCAGATTCCTACAGAGCCGGGTGCTGTGGTCTCGCCCGGAGACGGTGTGGTGACCGAGGCCGAGTGGGTGGAGCTGGTGAGCGGTCACTATCTGCGCGTCAGCATCTTTCTAAGCGTGTTTGATGTCCACGTGAACCGCTGCCCGGTGGGCGGCACGGTGAAGCATGTCGAGCTGCGTCCGGGTAAGTTTCTGAACGCGATGAAGGCAGAGTCGGTGCTGGTGAACGAGCAGTCGCTGATCGCGATTGACGCCGGGGACTACGAGGTGAGCTTCAAGCAGATTGCCGGTCTGCTGGCGCGGCGCATTGTGTGCAACCTCAAGCCGGGCGATCGCGTGGAGCGGGGCCAGCGCATGGGGCTGATCAAGTTCGGCTCGCGTGTGGATGTGTTGATGCCCGCCGAGGCGGAGTTGCGAGTGAAGATCGGCTCGCGTGTTCGCGGCGGCTCGTCTATTCTGGCCGTCGTGCCTGAGAGCAGCAAGGCCATGGTGGCTTGATGCAGAGCGCAGCAACGACGCACGAGAACGATACGGGGCGGAAGCCGAAACGGCAGCCAAGTCGAGGCATGTACATCCTGCCGTCGTTGTTTACGGCCGGCAACATTGCCGCGGGGTACTACGCCATTCTGCAGAGCCTGCAGGGCTCGGCGGCAGACCCCAACTACTTTGACCGGGCAGCGCTGGCGATCGGCTTTGCGGTGATCTTCGACGGAGTCGACGGCCGCGTGGCCCGCATGACCAGCACGACCAGCGACTTTGGCCGCGAGCTGGATTCGCTGGCCGATGTGATTACCTTTGGCGTAGCGCCCAGCCTGCTGGCCTACCTGTGGGGTTTTCGCACGCTACCAGTGCTGGCCGGCTCGGATGCCGCACTGCACGCGCGACTGCTGCACGCGGGCATCTTTGTGTGCTTCATCTTTCTCATCTGCGGTGCCAGCCGACTGGCGCGGTTCAACATTAGCGTGAATCCGCAGCCACGCAACCCCGGACGGCCTGGACACAAGTACTTTGTGGGCATGCCGATTCCTGCCGGTGCCGGTGTGATTGCCTCCGTGATTCACTTTCGCGATGGTGCGCCGATTCAGAATCCCTGGTTTGCGCTGGGCTGGCTTGCGCTGGTGGGCTTTACCAGCTTTCTGATGGTGAGCCAGTGGCGGTTCTGGAGCGGCAAGGAGATTGGCCTGGGTGGTCGGCACCCGTTTCAGCTGCTCTCGGTGCTTACGGGCCTGGCGGGCCTGCTGGTGCTGTACTCAGAGTGGATGCTGATCATACTGGCGATCGGCTACCTGATCTCCGGTGTGTTGGCGCGGCTGGCCTACTCCTGGCAGCGCGACCGACGCCCGGCGGCCTAGAGATTGCGGCAGGTCGCAGGGGCAGGGAGAACCTTGTAGGAGTCCCATGGCAGAGAGCATGAAGCGTATCGGAGTTGTCGGGGCGGCCACGCTGGCCGGTAAAGAACTGCTGGATGCGCTGGAAGACTCGCAGCTGGCGGCGGCAGAGTTTGTGCTGCTGGACGAGGAAGACGCCGCCGGGCAGATGACCGCTGCGGGCGATGAAGTGGTGTTTGTGCAGCGTCTGGAGCCAGGGGCGTTTGAGCGGCTGGACTATGTCTTCTTTGCTGGAGACAAGGCTCAGGCGAAGCAATATGCGGAGCATGCGCGCAAGGCGGGTGCCAGCATCATTGACCTGACCGGTGCTCTGGAGGGTCAGCCCGGAGTGCTGGTGGTAGGCTGCGCGACCTCAGGGCCGGACGATGCCGTGCCCGCCAGCGTCGCGCCTGACCTGAAGACTACGGCCGTGGTGCCGGCGCACCCCGCGGCGCTGATGCTGGCAACGCTGGCGCATCGGCTGGCTGCGCGCGCCGGGCTGCGGCAGATCGCCGCGACGGTGTTTGAGCCCGCCTCGCAGCATGGGCAGCGGGCGATGGATGAACTGCATCAGCAGACGGTGACCCTGCTCTCGTTCCAGGACGTGCCCAAGCAGCAGTACGACGCTCAGGTGTCGTTCAACCTGCTGCCGGGGCTGGGCAGCGAGGCGCGGATTCCGTTTGACGAGACCGCGCAGCGCATCCGGGCCCACTACGCGGTGCTGACGGGAGGCGCGACCCCCGCGCTGTCGCTGCAGCTGGTGCAGGCTCCGGTCTTTCACGGCTACACGGCATCCATCGTGGTGGACCTGGCCGAGCCCCTGACCGTGGCCGAGTTGGAGGGGCGGCTGGCAGGGGAGCCGCTTGAGATCGTCACCGAATCCAACGGCACCCCGAACAACCTGGGCACCGCAGGGCAGGCAGAGATCCAGGTGAAGGTGCTGGCAGACGACGCCGGCGGCCCGGCCACGCGGCTGTGGCTCTGGGTGGCGGCAGACAATCTGAAGCTGGCGGCAGGCGCGGCGATCCACGGCGCGCTGGAGCTACAGCGGCTGCGGCCGAGTGGCAGCGTGCAGTAGTCTGCAGCCCTCAGCCTCCAAGGGCCGGTCGAGCCCTCCGAACGACACCAGCGCTGTGCCTAGTGTGCGGCGGTAAATTCGACGTAGGTGCGGCCGGAGTAGATGCGATAGTGGTCGCTGCTGCCGGGCGCAGCCAGCACCTGGAGCGGGGCCGGGCGGCGCAGGCCAGCGTCCTTGGCGGTGTGCGCGGTCAACAGATCGTGTCCGCCGATATCCATGACGACGAAGGTGTCCCCGGCCAGGAAGCCTGCGCCGTAGGCTCCGGGCGGCAGGGTGTGGCCATCCAAGTCGAGGGGTGTCTCGGTGATCAGGTAGGCCTGATACTTCTCCTGAACCTGGCTGGAGTAGCCGGAGTTATCCACCAGCGTGACCAGCATGACGGCGGAGGAGCTGAAGCGCACACCGCCGGAGTTGCGGACCTGGGCCGGGGCCTTCTGACCCTTGAAGAAGACGCTCTCCGGCAGCAGTTTGGCAGCCTCTGCCGCGTGAAAGACGCCGGGTGTGGCCGCGACGGGTGCTGATGGCGTGGCGGTCTGGGCCAGAGCGATCGAGGCAGGAAAGAGAACAACAAGAATCAGGTGCAGGATCGGCTTCATACGCAACTCCTTGGTAAGGCCACCGCCCCAGCGGCAGCTATTCAATCCCCAGTTTATGCTGCAGCTTTTCGAGCGAGATTCCCTTCGTCTCCGGGTAGAGGAAGAGCACAACGAAGAACTGCAATGCCATCATGGCCGCGAAGAAGGCGAAGGGCGATCCGCCGGAGGACTTGGCCATGATGGGGAAGACGAGCGAGATGAGGGCGTTCATCACCCAGTGCGAGGAGGAGCCAAGGCTCTGCCCCTTGGAGCGCACGCGGGTTGGAAAGACCTCAGAGATATAGACCCAGATGACGGAACCCTGGGAGAGGGCAAAGAAGAAGATGTAGCCCACCAGCAGCCAGACCAGGGCGTTGGCGTGGGAGTTGGTGTAGAAGATGCCGGCCACACCGCTGAGGCACAGGACCATGCCAGCGCTGCCAAACAGCAGCAGCGTCTTGCGGCCGAGCTTGTCGATCATCGACATGCCGAGCAGGGTCGAGAGCAGGTTCATCAGGCCGACCAGCACCGTCTGGAGCGAGCCAGAGACCTGGCTGAAGCCCGCCGCCGCAAAGATGTAGTTGGAGTAGTACAGGATGGCGTTGATGCCGGAGAGCTGGTTGAAAAGGCCGATGGTGATGGCCAGAAAGATGGGCAGGCGGTAGCGGCGCTGGAAGAGCGGCTCAGAGGCCATGCCGCGCTCGAGGTGGATGGAGTCGATGATCTCCTGCAGCTCTGCGGCGGAGTCTGGCGAGCCCATCATGTTGAGCACGTCCAGTGCTTCGTCGGTGCGATTGGTGCTGACCAGCCAGCGCGAGCTGCGCGGGATGCCGTACAGCATGACCAGGAAAAACACTGCTGGCAGCGTGGCGATGCCCAGCTGCCAGCGCCACTGGTGCAGGCCCAGGTTGAGCAGAGTGATGAGGTAGTTGGAAAGGTAGGCCAGCAGGATGCCGACGACCACGTTGACCTGAAAGAGGCCGACCATGCGACCACGCCAGTTGGCCGGTGCCAGTTCAGCAATGTAGACCGGGCCCAGGACGGAGGAGCCGCCGATGCCAAGTCCGCCGATGAGCCGGAAGACGAGCAGGGAGTCCCAGTTCCAGGCAAACGCGCTGCCCAGCGAGGAGACGATGTAGAGCATGGCCATGATGCGCAGTGCCTCGCGGCCGCCCAGCCGCTGGCCGATGACGCCCGCGCTCATGGCGCCGATGACGGTGCCCAGCAGCCCGATGAAGACGGTAAGTCCCAGAGTGAACGAACTGAGGTGGAAGACCTCGGTAAGCTGCTGCGTGGTTCCAGCGATGACTGCGGTGTCAAAGCCAAAGAGAAGCCCGCCCAGTGCTCCGACCACTGTGCTCTTGAGCAGGTATCCAGTCATTTTCATCGTTCTGCGATCTCCCGAGTGTAGCGACCTGAAGAAGCATACATGCAGGTGCTGCGATCTGTCCGAATCCTCTCCGGGTATGCGATGCTAATAACCGTTGTGGTCGCCGAGGGCTGGCGACACAGTAACTCTGCCGTGGAATGGAACCCCGTTCAGATGATGCGAATTGGAATTGACCTGGGTGGTACGAAGATCGAAGGGCTGGCGATTGACGCCAGCGGTACGGAACTGGTGCGGTTTCGTGTGGACACGCCACGGTTTTACCAGGGCACGTTGGACGCCATTAAGGGCGTGGTCGACCGGATTGAGGCGGAGACGGGCCAGCGGGGGACGGTAGGCGCGGGTATCCCGGGCAGCATCTCGGCGAAGACCGGCCTGGTGAAGAACGCGAACTCTACCTGGCTGAACGGGCAGCCGCTGCAGCGGGACCTGGCAGCCCTGCTGGGGCGCGAGGTGCGCATTGCCAATGACGCGAACTGCCTGGTGGTGTCTGAGGCGACGGATGGAGCGGCAGCGGGCAAGGCGGTGGTGTTTGGCGTGATCGTAGGCACGGGCTGTGGCGGCGGGCTGGCCGTGCATGGGCAGGTTCACAACGGACCAAACGGGGTGGCTGGTGAGTGGGGGCATAATCCGCTGCCCTGGCCCAATGCGGCGGAGAGCCCGGGGCCGGAGTGCTACTGCGGCAAGCGGGGCTGTCTGGAGACCTGGCTCTCTGGCACGGGCGTGGCGCGAGACTTCATGGCCGTGACCGGCCGCGAGATCACCTCTCGCGAGATTGTCGCCGGGAGTGAAGGCGGCGACGAGGCATGCGAGGCCGCGCTGCAGCGGCTGGAGGACCGGCTGGCGCGAGCGCTGGCTCACCTGATCAACATGGTCGATCCGGAGGTAATCGTCTTTGGAGGTGGCCTTTCGCGTGTGCAGCGCCTGTACCAGAGCGTGCCCAAGCTGCTGCCTGAGTATGTCTTTGGTCATGAGGCGGATACACCGCTGGTGCCGGCAAAGTTTGGGGATTCGAGCGGCGTGCGCGGGGCGGCGTGGCTCTGGCCGCAGTAGCATCGTTACCGCAACTCTCCACCCTAGGGTGGAGAGTAATCTCTAACTGTTCAGAGAGGGGGCGGACTCCTAGTATCTACACCGGAGCGCTCTCGTGGAACAAAGGGCTGCATGTGGTGGGACTGAGGTTGGCTTGGTGAGGTTCTGGAAGGCAATCAGAGGCGTATGTTGGGCGGTACTGCCGGTGTGTGGGGTGGCTGGCCTGGTGTTGCTTACGGCTCACCCCAGTGGCGTGCATGCCGGCTCTGAGGCCGATGCGGCAGCGGCCGAGCGCCATGCCTACTCCGAGAAAGTGGCGGAGAAGTACAACTACCGCTTTGGCAAGGACTCTCCGTTTCTTCCCTCGAATGCGACCACCGACAACGGCGAGTTTCTGAACCCGAAGAGCTTTTACACTGCGGAGTACTGCGGCCATTGTCACAAGGAGTCGCATCAGCAGTGGCGGGAGTCTGCGCACTCCAACGCGAATCGCGTGCCGTACTACCTGCGCAACGTCAACGTGCTGAACGATCTCAAGGGTGTGGAGTACAGCCGCCACTGCGAGGGCTGCCATGATCCCATCGCCCTGCTCTCGGGCTCCTTGACCGAGGGCTCTGCCAAGCGGCGGCCCTACGATCAGGATGGCGTGACCTGCAGCGTGTGTCACTCGATCCAATCCATCAACACCCGTGGCACAGGCAGCTACGTGATGGGTGTGCCTGCGGTGCTGGTGGATGAGGATGGCAAGCCGATTACGCGGCCCGTGTCGGACGCCGAGATTCTGACTCATCTGGACCGCCACAGCAAGGCTGTGATGAAGGACTTCTACAAGACGTCAGAGTTCTGCAGCGTGTGCCACAAGGCTGCGCTGCCACGTTCGCTGAACGACTACAAGTGGCAGCGAGCGATCTCGCTGTACGATGAGTGGCAGACGGCGTCGTTTGCCAAGCAGTCGCCACTGCCGTTCTACACAAAGGACTCAGTCTCCACCTGCGAGACCTGCCACATGCAGCGCGAGCCGTTGACGGGGCAGGACTTTGGGGCGAAGCACGGAACGCTGGCCTCGCATCGCTGGCTCGGGGCCAATACGCTGATCCCGCAGATCTATGGGTACACGGCCCAGGAGGACCGCATTGCGAAGTTCCTGCAGGCCTCGTTCCTGAACGTGGACATCTTTGCCCTGGAACGTGGCGAACAGACCGACAGCGCGGTGACAGATGGCGTTGTGGCTCCGCTTGGTACGACGCCCTTTACCGTGCGGCCGGGTGAGGTGCTTACCGCCGACGTTGTGATTCAGAACAAAGGCATAGGCCACAGCCTGGTGCCGGAGCAGCGGGACTTCTACGAGTCCTGGGTTGACTTTACGGTGAAGGACTCCCAGGGCAAGGTCTTGAGCGAGAGTGGCGCGATCCGCCCGGACGGGGAACTGGACGAGCGAGCGCACAGCTTTACGAATCGCATTATCAACGGCAAGGGAGAACAGAACCGCTACCACGAGGTGTGGACGAATCATGTTGTGGCGTACAACAACACCATCCAGTCTGGCCGGTCGCAACTGGTGCGTTACGCGTTTCGTATGCCGCAGACGGCTGATGGGGTGGTGACGATCACCGCGACGGTGCGGTACCGGCGATTCAATCAGCACTTCGCCGACTTCGGCATGAACAAGCAGCACTACGCGCAGCCGGTGCTGGACCTTGCCAGCGCTACCCGGACGATCCACGTCGGCAGCAATGCTCCGGTGCCACCAGCCGCTGACCAGAACAAAGAGTGGATGCGCTGGAACAACTACGGCATCGCGCTGCTGGATGCACAGCAGTACGGTGCTGCCGTGCGTGCCTTCTCGCAGGTGGCGCGGCTGCGGCCAGAGTATGCGGATGCGTACACCAACATGGCGATTGTGCAGATTCAGTGGGAGAAGTACGACGATGCCCGCGTGAACATCGACAAGGCACTGGCGCTGCAGCCCGCAAGCGCGCGCACGCTGTACTATCGCGCTCTGGTGGAACGGAATGAGGGCAACCTGGATGGTGCGGTGGCCGATCTGTCGCAGGTGGCCAAGGAGTTTCCGGAGTCTCGCGATGCGCACCGCGAACTGGGCTTCTCCTACTACCAGGAACACAAGTACCCTGAGGCACGTGCCGAGTACGAGAAGTTGCAGGCGATCGATCCGGATGATCTGGCCGCGCACTACAACCTCTCGATCCTGTACCGGCGCCTGGGCATGAAGGACAAGGCCGCAGTGGAGGCAGCGATGTTTGCTGACCAGAAGGATGATCCCATGGCGAATACCTACGCGCTGGAGTTTCTGCGTACCCACACCGAGGTGGCCAACGAGAGCGTGGCGTGGCACATCCATGAGCTGAATGTGCCCGCAGCTAAGCCGCAGACCAGTGGCGCAGCACAGTAACCGGGCGCGGACGGGCCAGAGGCACGAGAGCAGAATGCAAAATAGCCAGAGGCAGCACATGTGGAGGGCGCGCTGGAACCGGCGCTGCATGTATGCGGCAGCGCTGGCGCTAGCCACCTTGAGCACGGCTGTGCCTGCGCTGGGGGCTTCGCAGCATCAGGTTGCTCGGGGCGAATCCCTGTTCCAGGAAAAGGGCTGCACACACTGCCATGGAGAGACCGCTGCGGGAACAGACAAGGGGCCTGATCTCTCTGGCGTAGGCCGAAGGCTCAAGCGGTCTGCGATGGAGCACCAGATCGTCGATGGCGGAGACCAGATGCCTGCGTTCGGCAACGTACTGCAGCCCGATGAGGTGCAGCGGCTGGTGGACTTCCTGCGCACCCAGAAGAAGAAGTCAGGCAAGGCCCACTAGCACGCATCCGCAAGGATGCGCTGGTTGCCTGCGGCAGGGGGCGTTGAGTCTGCCTGTACCGCTGTGCGATACTTGAAGCTGCAGCAAAGTGGTGTCTCCGTGTGATTTGCCGGATACGCCCTGATACACACCCAGCCGGGATGGCGGAACTGGCAGACGCAGCGGACTCAAAATCGTCCAAGACAGCGTCTGCATTAGCGATAAGTATATACAAATAAATAGGTTATACGCTTCAAGCTTCGAGCCATTCCGTTACACAACTCTTTCACACTTTGGTGTATGTTGGAGGTGTCAGGAGGTGCTCTCGCATGTCCGACCACCACACCATTCTCGGTGGCAAGGTTCACGTCTACAAACGTCCGAATAGCTCAAGTTGGCAATGCGCGACGTATTTAGCTGGAAAGAACCGGCGCACAACGACCAAAGAAGACAGCCTTTCCAAAGCAAAGGAGTTTGCTGAAGACTGGTATCTGCAGCTTCGCGGTAAACTCCGCGATGGCGAGTTGAAAACTGGCAGACTCTTCCGTGATGCTGCGAAGTTATACCTGCGCGAATTTGACATCATGACGCAGGGACAGCGCAGTTCGAAATATGCTTCTGGACAACATGCGCGTGCTAATGTCCATCTGGTGCCGTTCTTCGGGAGCATGGTTCTTCCCGAGATTACGGCGGGCAAGATCAATGAATATCGCATCCATCGATTAGAAGAAGCGAAGGCATCACGCGGAAAGCCTCCAGCCCATAGCACGATGCATCAGGAAATTGTTACGCTGCGCCAAATCTTCAAGACGGCTCTGCGGCATGGATGGATCGACCATATGCCTGACATGTCCGCGCCCTATCGGGCGTCGGCCAAGATTTCTCATCGAGCATGGTTTTCGCCGGAAGAGTATAAGCAGCTATACGAAGCGACCCGCAAACGGGCGCAGCATCCAAAGCAACCGCGCTTCCGCTGGGAATCAGAGCAACTTCATGACTATATTCTGTTCTCTGCAAATACAGGTCTGCGCCCCGACGAAGCGATGCGTCTTCAGTTTCGTGATGTAAAAGTCATCGAAGATGAAGGCAGCGGCCAGACGATCCTAGAGATCGAAGTTCGAGGCAAGAGAGGTATTGGCTTCTGCAAGAGCACAGCAGGAGCGGTGCGACCGTTCGAACGTTTGAAGACTCGTCCTCGTCCTGATGGTGGACCCGGACGGGCAGGAAGCCGTAAGGAAAGCGGCGAATGGCAGCAACCAGGACCAACTGACCTTCTGTTTCCGAAATGGTCGCGTGACTTGTTCAACGCAATTCTTGAAGAAGAGAAGCTGAGGGTTGATCGCGATGGAAGGCCGCGAACGGCTTACAGTCTTCGGCACACCTACATCTGCTTGCGTCTGCTCGAAGGAGCCGACATCTACCAGATCGCAAAGAATTGCCGGACAAGCGTAGAGATGATTGAGAAATACTATGCGGCACACCTAAAAACTCAGCTGGATGCTTCCGCGATCAATGTGATGAGGCCCCGCCCAAAGAAGGACATGGCAAAGAAGCAGCCTCAGCGTGTAGAGTCGCAGCCCCTGGCAGATGCGATGTAGTTGCTCTACCCGGATGGAAGCATCCGGGTTTGCCTCTGGCACCGGATCAGGGCCGCTACGGCCCGCTTTGATCCGGTGCTGTCTCTGCACACGAGCGTGTGCTCGCTCTCAGCTCCGCCTCATAAACAAGGCAAAATGCGTGGACTTTTCTAGAAAAGCCTTGTATATTAGGCAATCATGCTGCCTATCGCGACCATTGCCGAAAAGATCGCACGGAAGCGAAAAGAGCTTGGTCTAAGCCAGTCGGCGCTCGCAAAGAAAGCTCATATTGGTCGCTCAACTTTGGATGCCCTCGAAAATGGGCGCATGGGAGAACTGGGCTATACGAAGATCAACAATATCCTCTCAGCACTCGGCCTTGAGCTGAGACTTCAAGAGATGGCTTCTCGCAGACCAACACTAGAAGAGCTAATGAGCGAGGAGCACCATGATTAAGGTTTGGACTGATTCCCAGGAAGCAGGAATGCTGGATCGTCTAGGCGAGCGCGGTAGCAGCTTCGCCTACGCCCCGGAGGCTCCGCCTGTTCGTGCTGTCTCGGCGACGATGCCTGTTCGTCTTCCATCCTGGGATATTCGTTTCGGATTGCCACCGATCTTTGAAATGAATCTTCCAGAAGGGGTGCTCCGTGAACGGTTGCGTCTCGCCTTTGCGAAAGCTACAGGCACCTTTGACGAATTCGATTTATTGGGCGTTGTAGGCCGCTCGCAGGTCGGGCGCATTCGGTATACGGGACAGCGTGAAGAACTTCAGGAAGAGGTTCCTTTCCAATCGGTCGATGAGATTCTGGAGCACCGACGTGGTGGCGACCTCTTCCGTTACCTCATTGAGAAGTTCGCTACTTTTTCCGGTATCAGTGGAGTACAGCCCAAGATCCTCGTGAGAGACGAAGCAGCCTTCTCTGCGTTTGATGGATCAGGCCAGCGCTTCTCAGAGAGCTATCGAGGTGCAACGCACATTGTGAAGTTTTGGGAACAGAACGAGTATCCGCAGCTTGCCGCAAATGAATACTTCTGCCTCGAAGTGGCCAAAGCTTGCGGCTTGGATGTGCCTTCGTATCGACTTTCAGAAGATGCCCAGGCACTAGTAATCGACCGTTTCGACCTGCGCTCCGATGGCACGTATCGAGGCTTCGAAGATTTCTGCGTGCTGAATGCCAGGCGCACCGATGAGAAGTATCGCGGAAGCTACGAAACGTCCATCATGAAACGGTTTGCGCAGTTCGCGAACTCTCCGCACGTTGTCGAGGATATGGAGCGCCTCTTCACGCTCATCGCTCTCAACTGCGCTTTACGCAATGGTGATGCTCATCTGAAGAACTTCGGCATTGTCTATGACGATGTTCAAGGCGAGGCGAGACTCGCTCCGGTATATGACCTCGTGACTACGTCGGTGTACTTGCCAAAAGACAGCATGGCGCTCACGCTGAATGGCTCAACCCGCTGGCCAAATGCCAAAGACCTTCAACGTCTGGGTGAAACTCGCATGGGCGGCTCGCCTGCCAGAATCAACATAATTCTCGAACGCATAGCTGATGCCATGTCCGAGGTTGCGTCGACGATGAGGCGATATATCAAGGCCAACCATGAATTCGAGCAGATAGGTTCTAAGATGCTGGAACATTGGGAGGCCGGAATTGAGTAGCTCACCGTTACAGCTCAATTGCCTCCGATTGCCACCTTCCTCCGATACAATCGTTTTTCCCACTTCTATGAATTTGCCCTACACGGATCGTTAAGCCATGCCACGCATTTTCGACAATATCGACCAACAGTTGTTGCCGTCACTCAAGACAACTCTGTCAGTCTCTCACCGTTCAGATTTTTGCGTCGGCTATTTCAATTTGCGCGGGTGGAGGCAGCTTGATGAGCATATTGAAAACTGGGCGGGTGGCGAAGGAGAATGTTGCCGCCTATTAGTTGGAATGCAAACTCTCCCGCAGCAGGAGATCGCCGAAGCATATGGGATCATCAAACAAGATGCCGAACTAGACAATCAGACTGCACTCCGTCTGAAGAAAGCTCTCGCAGAGCAGTTTCGCGTTCAGTTGACTCTTGGTGCGCCAACAAATGCTGACGAGATGGGACTGCGAAGGCTGGCAGCCCAGATTCGCGGCAAGAAGGTAGTAGTCAAACTCCATCTTCGGCACCCCCTCCATGCCAAACTTTATTTGCTCTTTCGACACGATCCTGTAAGTCCCGCAATCGGATTTCTAGGCAGTAGCAATTTGACCTTCGCGGGGCTGTCGAAGCAAGGGGAATTGAACGTAGATATCACCGACCATGACGCTTGTGAAAAATTGTCAAAATGGTTCGACGAGCGGTGGAATGACAAATGGTGTCTGGACATCTCCCAAGAGATTGCCGACATTATCGACCAGAGTTGGGCGCGCCCTGAGCCAATCCCGCCGCACCACATCTACGTCAAGATGGCCTACCATCTCTCCCAAGAAGCAAGGGATGGCATCGTTCGCTATGGTATTCCCAAAGACTTCGGCAACCAACTCTTCGAGTTCCAAGAGAAGGCAGTACAGATCGCAGCACATCATGTGCAGAAGCGAGGAGGAGTTTTGCTCGCCGACGTAGTCGGACTTGGCAAAACCCTTATGGCGACGGCTCTCGCCAGAGTCTTGGCGGATGAACTACTGCTTGAAACGCTGATACTGTGCCCACTGAATCTTGAACAGATGTGGAAAGATTACTGCCACGACTACCGTGTTCCGTCTTGCAAGGTTTTACCGTACTCCAAGGTGCTTCAGCAGTTGCCGGAGTTACGCGCGTACCGTTTGGTCATCTTGGATGAAAGCCACAATCTCAGAAACCGGGAAGGCAAGACATACAAGACGATTCTGGAATACATTCAGAGGTCCGGCAGCAAGTGCATCCTGCTCTCAGCAACGCCGTTCAATAAGGAATATCTGGACCTAGCCAGCCAATTGCGTCTATTTGTCTCTCCCGACAAGGAGCTTGAGATTGGTCCAGAGCGTTTGCTCCATGACGTTGACCGCGCACAATTCAGGGGGCGCTACCAATGTGGAGCCAACACCTTAGCCGCTTTCGAAAAGAGCCAGTACCCGGATGACTGGCGCGATCTGATGCGCCTTTACATGGTTCGGCGCACCAGAGGATTTATTAAAGCGAACTATGCCAAAACTGATCCGGAGAATGGTCGCAAGTATCTCCAATTCAACGACGGTACCCGCTCTTACTTCCCAGAGCGCACACCGAAGAAGCTAGCCTTTAGGGTCGATGACAACGACCCTAATGACGAGTACGCAAGGCTCTACTCTTCCCCAGTTGTCGACATCGTTAATGGACTCATCCTGCCTCGCTATGGTCTCGGCAACTATGTAGCCGCTAAGCCGTCGATCATCGCTTCGATTGCTGAGAGGGCGATCTTGGCAAATCTGTCAGCGGCGGGTACGCGCTTGATGGGTTTCTGCCGCAGCAATCTCTTCAAGCGTCTTGAGAGTAGCGGTCATAGCTTCCTGCTCTCTGTTGAAAGACACATCCTTCGAAATTTCATTTTCCTTCATGCAATTGAGAACGGATTGGATATTCCTATTGGCACACAGGATTCAGGCCTTCTGGATACATCCCTGTCTGACCAAGACCTCATTGCTACACGCACGCTAGATGAAATTGCTTCAGAGGCGACAAGCCTACGTTCTCCGGCGGACTTTCGGACTCGTGCAGCCCGAGTCTATGCGCTTTATGGCAATAACTTTCGAACACGCTTTCAATGGATTCGTCCCGGCCTCTTCCGCGAGCAGCTCGGCGCTGATCTTCTTACGGATGCGAATGCGCTGATCCAGATATTCGACCGCTGCGGCGTCTGGGAACCGGAGAAAGACTCCAAACTCAACGCGCTCGTCAATCTCCTTTCTAAGAAACACAAAGCTGAAAAGGTCTTGGTATTCAGCCAATTCAGTGACACAGTCAACTACCTTAACACGCAGCTCAGGGCGGCGGGCATCAAGGGAACTGCCGCCGCTACCGGAGATTCAGAAGACCTCACAGACCTTGTCTACCGATTCAGTCCCAACAGTAACAAAAAGGTTATCCCCCCGGAGAAAGAACTTCGTGTGTTGATTGCAACCGATGTTCTGAGCGAGGGGCAAAACCTCCAGGACGGTTTTATCATCGTCAACTTTGATTTGCCGTGGACGATTATCCGTCTCATTCAACGGGCCGGGCGCGTGGATCGTATTGGTCAGAAGTCGGACAAGATCCTTTGCTACAGTTTTCTACCAGCTGAGGGCATTGAACGCATCATCCGACTCCGTGCGAAAGTGCGCGCTCGTCTTCATGCGAACTCCGAGGTTGTCGGCACAGACGAGTCGTTCTTCGATGACGACCGGCACAACAAAGCTGTCACCGATCTATATCATGAAAAGGCGGGCCTGCTTGATGGCGAAGACGACTCTGAGGTAGACCTCGTCTCCTACGCTTATCAAATCTGGCAGGATGCCATTACCGCGAACCCGGCGCTAAAGAAGACGATCGAGGATATGCCGAACGTGGTTTACACGGCAAAGCAGCAGAACCCCACGACGCCATCGACCCAAGGTGCATTGGTTTATTTGAGGACTGCCAGTGGGACGGATTCCCTGGCGTGGGTTAATGAAAAGGGAGAGCGCGTCACCGATTCGCCGTTCCGAATTCTCAATGCGGCCGCATGTCTGCCGACTGACCCGGCTGTTCCTAGACTCACTAATCATCATCAGCTTGTGGACTTAGCAGTCAAAGAGCTTGCGGCGGAAGAGAAGATCGTTGGCGGAGGCCTTGGTAGCTCAACAGGAGCACGCTACCGAGCGTATGAACGCCTGAAGAGGTATACGCAAGAGGTGAAGGGGACACTCTTTGATACACTTCCGCTCCAACGCACTCTTGAAGATATCTACCGTTATCCGCTTCGTTCCAGCGCCACTGACATTTTGAATCGCCATATGAAGACAGGAGTTACCGATCAGGCTCTTGCAGACCTCGCCATGAGTCTCCGGGAGGACGGACGCCTTAGCATCGTTGAAGGCGATGAGGAACACGATTCCGTCGCCCAGATCATTTGCTCGCTCGGGCTTTCGGAGGTCTCGTCAAATGGCAATTGACCGTGAACGGGCTCGGCAATGTCTCAAGGCGTTTGACTTTCGCAAGCTCTTCATCGAAGAGCTCGGATGGGATCGCTTTTCTAGGACTATCGTCAAAAATATCGACGGCCAGGAGTATCGGTTTCATG
Organism: Acidobacteriota bacterium; assembly: GCA_028872955.1. Classification (GTDB taxonomy): domain Bacteria; phylum Acidobacteriota; class Terriglobia; order Terriglobales; family Acidobacteriaceae; genus Edaphobacter. The sequence goes on along the minus strand of JAGWNX010000061.1, from coordinate 666 downwards.
GCGTTGCAGAGAAGCGGGGCGTTGCAGTCCTTGTCGCTGACTCCATTCCTGAGTACGCCATCCGAGTAAAACTCGACAAACTCATCGCCAAAGATCACTTCGAGCACCTGATCGTATTTACTGATCAGGCACATGGACGGCAGAAGTGGCAATGGGTACGAAAGGAGTCTGGCAAGCCAACCGCCGTTCGAAACTATGACTACTCGGCTGGGCAGGCTGGCGAATTGCTATTGCAAAAGCTCCATAGCCTAGTCTTCACGTTGGATGAAGAAGAGGCTGGCATCCATACCGGAACAGTCACGGGCAGGCTACGGACGTTTGATGTTGAGAAAGTAACCAAGAAGTTTTACGAACGCTTCAAGACAGAGCATTCGGGCTTCCTTGGTTTCATCAAGGGTATTCCAGACAAGCAGATGGAGAGCTGGTATGCCTCGGTGATGATCAACCGCCTCATGTTTCTCTACTTCATTCAGGAGAAGGGCTTTCTGAACGGAGACAGAGACTACCTTCGGAACAAGCTCGTCGAGAGTGGAGATCGCAAGCGCGATGCTTATTATGTCGAGTTCCTCTGTCCTCTCTTCTTTCAGGGTTTTGCCCGAAAGAAAGCTGATCGTTCGGCCGCAACGAACAAACTGCTCGGTGAAATTCCATACCTGAATGGCGGCC
>JAGWNX010000123.1 GCA_028872955.1 Acidobacteriota bacterium | reverse complement strand
AGCCCGACGTTCGTCTGGCAGAGCGGTCTTCCGTTCACGCTGGGCTTCTCGGGTTGCGGTGCAGACGTCCCGGGCAGCGCACCTTGCCAGGTCAACGGCAACGCAGGCAGCCTGAAGACTGGTCTGAAGGGCTTCGCAGGCGGTCCGTCCGGCGTAACCTTCTTCACCCAGACTCCGATCGGAACGACCTTCACCGATCCTGGCCTGGACAACATCGGCAACGTTGGTCGTAACACGGCGTTTGGCCCCCACCTGTTCAATGCAGACATGTCGCTGTCGAAGAACTTCACGTTCGTCGAGCGCTACACGCTGCAGCTGCGGATGGATGCCTACAACGCGTTCAACCACATCAACTATGGCAACCCGAACGGCAACGTCGATACGGGTGGCTCGATCGGTGGCGGCCCCTATCCGGCGTCGCTCTCCGGTACGACCAACCCACGTCAGCTGCAGTTCACCGCGCACGTCCAGTTCTAAGCTGGGTGTGAGCACGACCGGGAGGGGAGCTTCGGCTCCCCTCCTATTTTGTTGGGTTACACTAGGCCAGCCAAGGAGACGGACGGAGCCATGTCGGGGTTACGAAGAGTCCTAGTTGCAGGAGTTGTGTTGCTGGGCGTTGGCGCGCTGGCACAGTCGCCGGTTCCAGACGCTCCGCAGGCTGCCGCCGCTCCGATGACGGTGGAGCAGATTCAAAGTTTGATTGACCGCGGCCGGAACGATGAGGCGATGAAGAATCTGAGCGCGCTGGCGTCACGCTCGCCTGAACCTGCCGGTGTGGAGCGCCTGCGCGGTGTGGTGCTGTATGCGCAGAATCGCTTTACCGAGGCCGAGAGTGCCTTTGCCGCCGCAATGGCCGCTGATCCGAAGGACCTGGAAGCGACGCAACTGCGTGGGCTGGCGCTGTTTCGCATGGGCAAGCCGGCGATTGCGATCCCCTATCTGGAGAAGGCCAACCAATGGACGGCGCATACCAAGGTGGACCCCAGTTATGTTCTGGCGCTCTGCTACCTGGATGCTCGACGTTATGATGACGCGCGCCACGCCTTTGCGGCGCAGTACGGCTTTGCGGGCGACTCGGCTGCGGCCTATCTGGTTACGGCCAGGATGTTGTTGCGCCGTGAGTATGTTCCGATCGCGCAGCAGTTTGCCTCCAAGGCCCTGGAGCTGAACCCTGGTCTCCCGCTGGCCCATCAGTTGCTGGGCGAGATTGCACTCTCGCAGGAGCACCTGGACGAGGCGATGCAGGAACTTGAGAAAGAGAAGGCGACCAATCCTCTGGACCCGGCGGTCTACGACCGGCTGGGCGATGCGTACCTGCGCGCCGGCAAGTACACGCAGGCGACGCAGGCCCTGCAGCAGGCTGTGCTGTTGGAGCCAAATGCTACGGGGCCATACATTCTGCTGGGCAAGGCCTTGCTGAAGCAGCAGGATGCGGTCGCTGCTGCCACCTACCTGGAGCGCGCCGTGCAGATGGACCCCTCAAACTACATGACGCACAGCTTGCTGGGGCAGGCGTATCGCGCCCTGGGCAAGCAGGAAGAGGCAAGTCGCGAGCAGCATGAGGCGCAACGCATCCAGGCCGCGAACGAGCCAAAGCTGGATACAGCGCACTAGGCAGGACCGGGCTGAAATGGATCATCCTATGTTGACGTGGCGAGGGCTGTGGCGCCGCGGCGCGCAGATGCTGGTGGTGGTGAGTGTGCTGGCCGTTGGCGCTGCCGCACAGGCTATGCCGGGCATGTCGATGCCGCAGTCGGCGCCAAGCGCAAAGGCTTACCAGGCAGAAAGCACCCAGAGGATGGCCGCGCTGCTGGAGAAGATCTTTGCCGCGAGCGACTGGAAGGCGGATCCGAACAAGCAGGCGCAACGTGTGCTGTACTACCGCCAATTGCTGCAACAGCCGTTGAGCGTAGGCGATACGTACACGGTTCGCGAAGAGATGGCTAAAGAGATGCTGCGTGCCGGCGACAGCGCCGGAGCGGTAGACGAGATGGAGGCGCTGCGTAGCTGGCTTTCCGGCAAGCACGTGACTCTGCCGCAGCAGGTGGATACGGAGTTTCGTAGCTGGCTGGCACTGGCGTATCTGCGGCTGGGCGAGCAGGAGAACTGCCTGGTTGCACATGGTCAGGGCGCGTGCATCTTTCCCATTCGCAAATCGGGCGTACACAAACTGCCGCGTGGCGCCGAGGGGGCGGTGCGCGAGCTAAGCGCGCTGCTGGAGCGCAATGCGGATGACTCCCAATCACGCTGGCTGCTAAACGTGGCGTATATGCAGCTTGGTAGCTATCCGGAGGGGGTTCCGAAGCAGTGGTTGCTGCCAGCGAGCCTCTTTGCATCGGATGCAGATATTGGTGCATTTGCGGATGTTGCCCCGGGCGCAGGGCTGGACGTGATGGGCCACGCGGGCGGTGCAGTCATGGAGGACTTTGACGGCGACGGTCGACTCGACATCATGGTGAGTTCCTCCGGTCCAATGGACGCCATGCACCTGTTCCATAACAACGGCGATGGCAGTTTTACCGACGTTGCTGAGCGGGCTGGCCTGAAGGGCGAGACCGGCGGGTTGAATCTCGTGGTGACGGATTACAACAACGATGGCCATCCGGATGTGCTGGTGTTGCGCGGCGGATGGTGGGGCAAGTACGGGCGCTACCCCATGTCGCTGCTGCGCAACAACGGTGATGGCACCTTCGACGATGTAACGGAGCAGGCCGGGCTGCTGAGCTTTGCTGCCACGCAGACTGCCGCCTGGGCCGACTTTGACAACGATGGCTACCTCGACCTGTTCGTCGGCTACGAATCCCGTCCGGGAGATCCGCTGCCCAGCCGACTCTTCCATAACAACGGCGATGGCACCTTCACCGAGGTGAAGCTGGCGGGTGCGGATGCGGTGGATGGCTTTGTGAAGGGAGTGGCCTGGGGCGACTTCAACAACGATGGCCGACCCGATCTTTTTGTCTCCGTGATGGGAGGCGGCAACCGGTTGCTGCGCAACGATGGCGCGGGCGAGGGAAGCGGCCGGGCGATGCGCTCCTGGCGATTTACCGATGTGACGGCGCAGGCGGGTATCGATACCAGGCAGAGCAGCTTTGCGACGTGGTTCTTTGACTACGATAACGATGGCTGGCCGGACATCTTTGTCGCCGGATACGAGTCTGACTCGGCGCAGGATGTGGGCGCATTTGAGATGGGGCTTCCGGTCAAGGCCGAGCGACCTCGTCTGTACCACAACAACCACGATGGCACGTTTACCGATGTCACACGGGCGACTCGTATGGACCGGGCAATTCTGGTGATGGGCGCCAACTTCGGTGATCTGGACAACGACGGCTATCTGGATGTGTACCTGGGTACGGGCGACTCCATGTACCAGTCCCTGTTGCCCAATCGCATGTTTCACAATCGTGCCGGCAAGGTGTTTGACGACGTGACTACCTCGGGCGGCTTCGGACATCTGCAGAAGGGCCACGGTGTGGCGTTTGGCGACCTGGAGCGAACGGGCAACGAAGACGTGTTTGAGGAGATGGGCGGCGCGTTGCCCGGTGACACCTACATGAGCGCCCTGTATCGCAACCCCGGCCACGCCAATCACTGGGTGACGCTGCGGCTGCAGGGGGTTGCCAGCAATCGGGCGGCGTTTGGTGCCCGGCTGACGCTGACGGTGGTGGAGGCTGGAGTCGAGCGGCGGATCGT
>JAGWNX010000007.1 GCA_028872955.1 Acidobacteriota bacterium | reverse complement strand
AGGTTCATCCCCAGCACATCCAGCAGGCGCGCCCAGATCGGGTTGACGTGCTCGGTGTAGTCCTTGAAGCCGTGGGCTTCGGTTGGTTCCAGCACAGTGTTCATGGTGGTTGGCTACTCCTTGGGCGATGCAGAGGTGCAGGATGCATCCTCCCCAGCAGCCTAATCTTATCGAATTAAGAGTCCGGTGGCAGCCCCTGCCGTGTGCCCTGCACCTGCCGGGGCATCCACGCCGGTAGCCCGGCGGATGCTGGATCAATGCTGGCGGGCGTCGTCCTGTTTCTCCACGGCTGGTGACTGTTGGCCGGCCTGTGCCCTGTGGCTCCGCCACAGGGAGACACCCCAGGCGACTGCCGCAGCCACGGCCAGAAGCACCAGCAGCAGTCGCAGCAGCGCCATCCTGCGCCCAGTGCGCGTCTGCAGTCGCTCCTGCTCGTCCAGCCGAGCCTCCAGCTCCCGGGTCTGCTCCAGGGCGCGCAGCGTCGTGCTGGGGGCCAGCCTCACGGCGCTGGAGTCCATGGCATGGGACGCGGAGTTCGGAGGCTGGGGTGCGTTGCGCAGCAGCATGCCCAGCGTGATATCGTCGCCACTGCCCTGCTCCGTCGCCACGGAGAGGATCTGTGGCAACTGTCCGGCCAGAGCCAGTGGCCCCTGCCTCCGCAACAGCTGCAGATAGTCGCCACCTATCTGCAGGAACTCCTGCTCACAGGGGAAGGAGTTGACGTAGCCATCGGTGGAGAGAAGCACCAGCTCCGGCAGCTGTGCAGGGTCTTCCACGACCGCGAACCGGAACTCGTCGAGCGCCTCCAATTGGCAGAGTGAGGTCGTCTGGTGCATCACCAGCCGAGGGTCTACCGGTATGGGGCGCACGGTCGAGCCGTCGGGCTGCACCGCCAGCAGGTCGCCATCGCCGATCTGCAGATACAGAATGCGCGAAGCCTCTGCCGCTGCGACCAGCAGGGTTGCCCCATAGGCCAGCTCCGGGCGTCGCACCACGCTCTGTTGACCCGTGGGGCCGTCGGTGTGGAGCACTGCCTCCATCTCCGCACTGGTAAAGGGATGCCTCTCCAGGTCCCTGCGCACTTCCTGGCGCCAGGCTTCTAGGATCGACTGGCAGAGAGTACGCGTCCAGCCCGGGTCGCGAGCGATGCCCGGCAACTCGGCCTGCAGTCGCTGCACGGCAGTGCGTACGGCGAGCCGAGACCCGGTCTGGCTGCGAAAGTGGCGTCCGCCGCCGTGTCCGTCAGAGACTGCCAGCACGGTCACGTGGCCATCGCTCACCGCCGCGCTGCTTTCCACGGCATCCTGGTTGGGCAGCCCGAGGTAGCGATGCATGCTGCCGCGTACCGAGGCGCTTAGCGCCTGCCAGCGGGCAGATTGCGCCGAAGCCGAACTGGCAGACGAGCTTGCCTGCGGCGTGGCGAGGGTCTGTGGATGCGTCTCCATAGGCGTAGCGCTAGTGCGCGCGTGTCGCGGCCTCAGAGACCTGCGGCAGATCACGGTCGGCGTGCTTCCACAACTCCTGGAAGCGTGCATACGCCGCGCGGCTGTTCACGTGGTCACCGATTGCGGCATAGGCTCGTGCCAGGCCAATCTGCGCCATGGGATAGACGTTGCTGCCTGCAATCAAAGCCGCGCCACGGTGGTCGACGATGGTCTGGAAGTCCGCAATGGCCAGCAGCGGCTGCCCGTCGCCCAGGTGGGCCAATCCTCGCAGATAGGGCGTCAGGGAGATCTGATCGTAGGCCGAAGCCGTGGCCAGAGCGGTCAGCGCATCGCGCGACGAACGTGCCGACAGTGCCATCGCAGCCTCAAGATCCGCAGCGTAGTAACCGCTAACGGCGACGCTCTCCGGGTAGTCCTGCTTCAGCCGACGCTCGGCAGCCTCAGCAAACTGGCGGTTGCCGCAGAGTGCTGCCGCAATGCCGGAGTTGAACTCGGCGAGCTCACCCAGCTCTACGGTCGAGGCCAGCCGGACCAAATCATTGGCGGGCCCACAGCTCCCTGCCAGGGCGCGGTCCAGCGCGCCGTTGGCCAGCAGAGCACCTTCGGCCCCTTTCAGCGGCTGGTTGCGGTCAGCGATAGCCGCGGCTGCTCGCCAGACCGGATTTGCGCTCTGGAGTTGGCCATCGTTATCCAGGTACAGCCCGTACTCCCGCGCCCGCGCAAGCGTCACGCCGGGCTGACCGGCACGAGCAGTGGCCGCAGGGTTGGCCGCAGGGTTGGCCGCAGCTAGTTCACGATCGAGCGCACTGGCATTGCCTTCCATATACGCTGCCAGCAGTGTAGGTCCTGCCTGCAGCACGCCCAGGCGATGCGCCTGATCCTGCAACTGCAGCGCGCCCTGAGCGCGTCCCATGCCCACCATGGCCTGCTCCGCCAGCGTGTAGGCGTCGGTCCCGTAGGGGTTTTGATTATAGTTCTGCTGTGCCGCCTGCAGCGCCTCCGGCAGGTGTCCCTCAGCAAGCTGGAGACGTGCCATCGCCAGACCGGCCGCCGGGTCATTCGGATAGAGCTGCTTGAACTGCTTCAGGATTGCGGTCGCCCGCGCGTAGTCTCCACTGGCCAGCATGGCCGCGGTGAACTGCGAGAGCAGATGCAGCCGGTCGCTGCTGGTGTCGGATGCGCTTTCAGCCGCCCGCGCCTCTTCGGCTGCAGCAATCTCCGCCTGCTCCGCACTGTACAGCCACGCCAGCACAATGTGAGCGGCGGCAAACCTGGGGTCAAGCTGGGCTGCCCGCTGGTAGGCCGCGATGGCCTCTTCGACCTGCCCTGCCTGGCGTGCCTGCTCGCCGTGGGCGAACGCGCCCAGCGCGGCGATCTGGCCAGAGCCTTCATGCTCCAGCGCCACACTGCTTCGAGAGAGCGTGTGATCTGGTTCGCCGAGTCCGCTGCGCAGCTTTGCCACCAGGTGATCAATCGCCTCGGGCAGGTGCTCGCGGCTGTCGGCTGTCTCCTCCAGCGTCAACAGCTTGTCGTTGGACTCCGTATCGAGCACCTCCAGGTGCAACGTGTACGGGGCTCCATCGCCGGTCAATTGACCGTACAGATACGCCTTCGCCCCAACAATCTGAGCGATGCGTCGATCAGACAGGCCAACGTTGGCGGCGTCCACCTGTGCCTGCTGCAACGCGGCACGGTAGGCGTCACCGCCGCGCACCGTCAGGTACTGGGACTGCGCCAGCGCCAGTTCCATCCCCTGCGAGACGGCGCCGTCCAGGCTTGAATCGTTCGTGCGGTTTTGAATCTCGCTGAGAAGTAGCGTGTCGCCGGGCTTCAGCAGCGGCGGGCGAAAGTGCCCGTTCATGGCCAGGTAGGTGACCGCTACGATGGCCAGCACCAGCACGCCGACCACGGTCCAAACCGGGGCCTCGCGACGCCAGCTTCCCGTTCTGCGGCGATCCTGCGTTGCTGGCTGCGAGCGCTCCAGGCCTACGTAGGCCTGCGGCTCACGGATCTCGGGCTCTGGCAGCGGCGTCACCGGCTGCAGACGGGCCACGTTCGGGTCGCTCTCCACGCCGGTGGCTGCACCGGAGGCTGAGGTGCGTACGACGCTGCGCGCCGCGGCGACGTCGGCTTCCGCATGGACAGCAGGAAGAGCGGGGGCTTCAGGCGGTTGACCAGTCCAGGACTCAGGTGGTGGCGTAGACCTGCCCGAGGCCGTGCCCGGGTGAGAGTCGGAACGCACGCCGTCGGGCCCAAGCGGAGCACGCACCACCGGGCGCAGCACCATGGGATCGTCCGGCAACTTCTGGCCAGAGGATCGTCCCGGCTCAGCAGGAGCGATGGGGTGGTTCGGCTCTGAGGTCGGTTTGGCAACGCGCTTCACGCGTGGCGACGGGTCCATGGGCCGCACCAGCGGCACAACCGCAGCCGCCCGGCGCAGCCACCCGCCGGTCTTGAAAGGAATCTTGCGCAGCGCTTCGGAGAGCTCGTCGGCGCTCTGGTAGCGGCCTTCGCGCTCCTTGGTCAGTAGCTTCAGAATGACGCGCTCCAGCTCCCGCGGAATCGACTCGTTCCACTCGTGCGGCGGATCGGGCGCATGATTCAACAGCTGCACAAAGATCATGGCACTGGTGGCGCCCTGGAACGGCACCTGCCGCGTTGCCATCTCGTACATCACCACGCCCAGCGAGAAGAGGTCGGAGCGGGCATCCAGGTTCAGTCCACGCGCCTGCTCGGGCGACATATAGGAGAGCGTGCCCACCGTGGCGCCGGCCAGTGTCAGGTCCAGCGCCCGAGTCGAGCGGCCAGAGCCGCCCAGGCCGACCTTGGCCAGGCCGAAGTCCAGCACCTTGGCCTGGGGACGCCCGTTTGGCTTATGCACCAGGAAGATATTGGCAGGCTTGATGTCGCGGTGGACGATGCCCTTGGCGTGCGCGGCAGAGAGCGCATCGGCCACCTCCTGCGCGTAGCGCACGATATCGTCCGCCGGCAGGGCTCCGCGCGTGATGCGCTCCTTCAGGGTCTCGCCCTCCAGCAGCTCCATCACCATGTAGGGCTCGCCATCCTGCTCACCCAGGTCAAAGATGGTGCAGATGTTGGGGTGGTTCAGGGCCGAGGCGGCTCGCGCCTCCTGCAGGAATCGCTCCCGCATGCCCGGCATCTCGTAGTCGTTGTGCAGCAGCTTTACGGCAACTTCGCGATGCAGACGCTGGTCCCACGCGCGGAACACCATGCCCATGGCGCCGCCCCCGATTCTTCCCAGAATCTCGTAGGGCCCGAACTTCTGGCCTGCTTCAGGAGTCATGCCTCGCTTCAGCCTTCCCTGCATCGCGCCCGGCATCCACGTTTGGTGGTGCCTGGGGTGCTCTGTTATCCCAAACGGCGGGGTCTTGCCTTCATGTGCGACCCCAATCATAACCGTCGCGCTCCGGTTTGCTTATCCCACACCTCGGTTACGTCCCATACTTGGCAACCCTGCCGGACGAGCTCCGATAAATGAGGCGATACAAGCACTTGCGCGTACCCCCGACCTGTCTACCCGGTCTATCGGCCCTAGTCGCCCAGGGCTTGATGCCCGGCCACCCTCCTTCCCGTATCCAAAGTCACGTGCGTTATCCACAACCCTGTTCTGCGCGGCATTCCTCCGCACCGGAGCTGCCGGCGATCCGCCTATAATCGGCCTGTGACCCCAGCCCTTTCCTCTGACCGTCGCTACCGCGCCCAGACTCTGCTGTTTGATGCCGACGACACGCTCTGGGAAAACAACATCTACTTCGAGCGTGCAATCACTGCTTTCATCTCATACCTGGATCACCGCGTCCATACCCCGGAAGAGGTGCGTCAGCACCTGAACCAGTGCGAGCACGCCACCATTGCCGCCCACGGATACGGGCTGACCAGCTTCCGCCGTTCTCTGGTGGCGTGCTTCGAGCAGCTCTCCGATGGACCTATCACGCCGGAGAAGCACGCACGCATCCTGAGCTTCACCGATGCGATCGCCGAGCACCAGATCGAGCTGCTGCCCGGAGTTGCCGAGACGCTGCCCGAGCTGGCAGACCGCCATCGCCTCATTCTGGTGACCAAGGGGAAACTCGACGAGCAGACCGGCAAGCTCTACCGCTCTGGCCTGGCCGGGCACTTTGCTGCGGTCGAGGTGCTGGCAGAGAAGCATCCGGGTGCGTATCGCACCCTGGTGGCTCACCATGCTCTGGACCCCGCAACCACCTGGATGATCGGCAACAGTCCCAAGTCCGACATCAACCCCGCGCTGGCCGCAGGGCTGCACGCCGTCTTTCTGCCCCACGACTTTACCTGGGTCCTGGAGCACGAGAGCATCAACGAGGCACCGGATGGGCAGAGTCTGCTGCGCCTCGATAGCTTTGCGCAGCTTGCCGCGTGGTTCTAGCATCCGGTTACTTGTATCGGCTTAAAAAACTCGGGCACAGCCGAGGTTGCAGCTGTGCCCGAGCGATGCTGAACCAACCAGCAGGTTAGAAGTGAGCCGTGAGGCCACCCTGTACGGTGATCGGCGCACCCGGATACGCAAGAATGTAGCCTGCGCCCTGCTGCGCCGTTCCGTTGCCCGCCGTGCCATAGTAGCCACCTGCCGAGATGTACTCGTAGATCAGGTACTTGCTGTTGGCCAGGTTCTGGGCGTTCACGTTGAACTCCAGGAACTTGTACGGCACCTTGACCCCGGCGTTGATGGTCGCGTAGGCAGGCATCGTCTGGTTGCTGGGCTGCGGGAACTGGTTGCCGGCGCTATCCACGCCGTTGTTGTTGAAGATGTACTGGCTGCCGAGGTACTGCAGCGACAGCATCGGCCGCACCTGCAGGTCGCGGTTGATGCGGTAGTCGTAGTAGGCACCGGCGTTGAACGTCGACGAGGGAACGTACGGCACATGCAGCCCGTTGAAGCTCTGCTGCGGTTGCGAGCTGCCCAGCGGCAGCACCGTCACGTAGTTGGTGTAGGTTGCCGTCTCCAGGTTCATGTTGGCAAACAGGTGCAGGCTGGCAATCGGATCGTCGTCAAACGAGGCGTTGAAGCCCTTGTAGACCGAGGCGCCGTTCGCCGAGACGGTGTCTCCGTTGGCCAGCGTGGTGTCGATCTCCTGGTTGGCCCAGTTCTGGTGGTAGAAGGCTCCCGTGATCAGCATCGAGTTCAGCACGCCCTTGCCCTCGTGGTGAATCTTGAAGCCGGCCTGGTAGTAGGTCTGGCGCGAGAGGTGATAGCTGGCCGGGTCAACGCTCTGGAAGAGGCCGCCGCCGCCACCCATCTGCGGCGCGCGCAGCGACTCCATAAAGCCACCGTAGACCGACAGCCATGGCATCGCACGCACGGTCGCGTTCACCGCAGGCTCCATGCCGCTGCGATTCTCCAGACCAGCGCAGTCCGAGCCCTGGTTCTTCGCGTTGCCTGGTGTGGAAGCACCCGTCGCCGCGCAGTGCGAGCTGAGGATGACGCCCGGTGCCAGGTTGAAGTCCTCCTGCGCCGAGGAGCCGTAGCCGGTGCGGAAGCCCACGTAACGGATGCTGGGCGTAATGGTCAGGATCGAGTTGAAGCGGATATCGTCCTGCGCCAGAATCGCGAAGTCCGCCTGGTCAAAGTTGGACGAACGAATCTTGCCGCCGATGTTTACCGTGCGTTTGGAGCCGCCGTCAGCCGTGTTGAAGAAGTTGTTGCGGCTGTTGTACAGCTCGCTGATGTAGTAGCCGCCCACCGTAATCGTGTTGAACGGCAGCCGCTTGGTGACCAGCAGCTTGTTGCCTACCGTGTCGGAGTACGGGCTGTTCCACTCCATCTGCTGCGGACCCAGGTTGTAGACGTCGTTGGTGCGCTGGTGCGAACGCGCAATGTGCATGAACCAGGTCAGGTTGTCCACGCTGATGGTGGGGTCGACGGTGACGTGCTCACGGCCATAGACCAGGCCCATCTCGTTGGTGTCGTACTTCTCGTAGCTGGCGTAGGGCAGCGTGCTGTAGTAGCCGGAGGTCTGCTGACTATACTGCGCCCCGGTCGAGGTGCCATCCATCGTAATCAGCGGGTTGGCAACCGTCGGGATCACCTGCGAGCGGTATCCGGCGCCATGCGCATAGTAGCCGCCGATCTCGAAGCTGTTCTCCTGGTAGCTCTTGATGCCCTTGCCAAAGAACGCGACGTCCTTGCCCGGGTTCTTGAATCCGTCCGGAGCATTGCGGAAGTCGTCTCCGCTGCCTACACCGGCCGCAACGACAGCCGACCAGCCGTGGAAGATGCCCGAGGTCAGATTAGCGGCAAAGTCCTTCTGGTTGTAGTTGCCGTAGCTGGCCGAGAAGTCCGCATGCGGGTGTGCCGAGGGCTGCACAGGCGTAAACTCCACCATGCCGCCGATGTTGTTGTACCAGCGCGTGGTCGCATCACCCGGACCGTAGGTCACGTTCGCGTTCTGGATCATGAACTGCTCGGGGATGGTGGGCGACTGCCACAGGCTGGTCGCAGGATCGGCAACAGGCACGCCGTCAAACGTAATGGCCAGTGCGCCGCCGCCGCTGTAGCCGCCGTAGCCGCCCCAGCCCTGGCTCACACCGTTCACGCCAATGGTGTTCTTGGTGGCACCGGTGTTGCCGTAGCCGGTCACGTTGGCGCCAGGCGTCAGGGCAATAATCTGGGCCGAACCTGCCACGGGGCCGGTGGACTCAATCTGCTGCCGATCCAGAACGCGCAGCTGCTGGTTTGACTCAAACACGTCCTGCTGGGTGGGCTGCTCCGTCACACCCTGCAGGCGACCCACCACGTCGACCGAGATGCCGACGGAGGTGATCTCGAGCGAGGCCTTCTCCTGCAGCAGCTGACCGTTCTCGACGTGGACGCTGCTCATCTGAAAGTTCTTGAAGCCGGGCTTGGAGATGACCACCTTGTAGTCGCCCGGACGCAGACTCGTGAAGGCATAGGAGCCACCCGCATCGGTGACGCCGCGGACCGTCACCCCGGTGGCGAGATTGGTGACAACAACTTCTGCGCTGGCGACGACAGCGCCGGTGCTATCGGTCACGGTGCCGTCAATGCCGGTGCCGTTCTGCGCGAGCAGGGCTGTACTGGCAAGAAGAAATGCACACGACCGAAGAAAATTGGATCGCGAAGAGAATGGGAACAAGGCTTTACCTCCACAAGGCTGTGGTTCAGTGACAAGGAATAGGCATGCACTGCGCTGGTCAAAGCGTGGCGCAGAGTGTCATGCAGGCTGAGTGCCTTAGCCACTCCTGTGTTGTTCCTCGGCCACCAGGGCCGGACAGGCTTGCAGGGATAAGGAAGCAGACCGCTTCCTCCAGGGGCAGCGTAGACATGCCCCTGCACGAGGATCGTTCGGCGTTTCTGCTTGCTCAACACACTAAGAGTGGCTGGTGAATGGGGCGTTACGAGGATGTGTCTCAGAGGTTAAAAAGCGGTTGCCCGCGTGGAATCTCTGTGGCTAACTCCAGCAGCACAGACACTTTGAAAAACCGACAGCACAAGCATCGCAAGGTGCTATACTACCCTTCGGATTGCACACCGCTGCCTCGCTCCAAGCGCAGGACCAGTATGCGGAGGTGGCGAAATTGGCAGACGCACTAGCTTGAGGTGCTAGCGCCGCAAGGCATAGGGGTTCAAGTCCCCTCCTCCGCACCAATCCAACACATTCCCCGGACTCCGGGCACAGGACTGAGGCGCAACGTTCGCTCATGATCTATCTGCTTGTCATCCTTCACATCGTCGTCTCGCTCTTCCTTATCGGCGTTGTCCTGCTGCAGCAGGGCAAGTCGGCAGACCTTGCCGGCGCCTTCGGCGGTCAGGGCTCGCAGACCGCCTTTGGCCCTCGCGGCGCAGCCAACCTGCTGACTCGCCTGACCACCTACTCGGCGATCCTGTTCATGCTGACCTCCATTGGCCTCACCGTTCTGCTGGCTCGCACCGGCGGCGACCACTCGGTGCTCTCGGGCATCAAGGCTGGGCAAACGACACCTGCCAAGAAGTAGCTGCAATCCTTCCCTCGGTTGAGGCACAGGCCACACGGCTTGTGCCTCTTCTGCTTTAATCGAGCGATGAGTCCGCTGCCTCTCATCCACGAAGTTCTCGTCGTTGGCCCGTTGAGCTGTAACTGCTCCATCCTGGGGGATCCGGTCTCCCACCAGGCCATCGTCGTCGATCCCGGGGACAATATCTCGGCCATCGTAGCCACCCTGGCTCGTCACCAGCTCACCCTCAAGCAGATTCTGGTGACCCACGCTCACATCGATCACATCGCCGGAGCACAGCGGCTGAAGCAGTTGACCGGAGCACCGATCCTGTACAACCAGCTGGACCTTCCGCTGGTGAAGCTGATGGACGTTCAGGCCAGCTGGCTGGGCATTCCCACGCCGAATGTGGAGCCGCCCGACGAGAACCTGAGTGACGACCTGCCGATCCACGTGGCAGGCATCCACGGGATCGTCTTCCACACGCCGGGCCACACGGAGGGCAGCTCCTGCCTGTACCTGCCTGATCAGTCGCTTCTGATCGCCGGAGACACGCTCTTTGCAGGCTCCGTCGGGCGAACCGACCTGCCCGGCGGAGACCCGCGGAAGCTGATGCGCTCCATTCACACCCGGTTGCTCACCCTGCCCGACGAGGTAAAAGTGGTTCCGGGACATGGCGAGACAACCTCGATCGGCGCAGAGCGAGCCACCAATCCATTCCTACAAATCCTTTAGATTCCTATGCTAAGAAAAGAAACCTTAACCTCCGCTATAGCGGTAGCACTTGAAAGGTTAACTCCCGTGGTTCCGGCCTGAGTACCGGATGCGCCTGGCAGCCTGCTCCAGAATGTGCGGCTCGACCAGCAGGCTCACGACCAGCCGGCCGGGTTCCGCCATACCGTAGAAGCTGCCCGGGTGTACGACCACGTCGGAGTCCAGCAAAAGCTGCAGGGCCAGATCTTCGCTGCCACCCTCCGCCCATCGGTCACGAGGGACCCGGAGCACGCCACACCAGCCGGCCTCCAGGTGCATCACCTCTAGCCCGGCACTCCGCAGGACGGCCAGATTTGCCTCTACGCGCTCCCGGATCTGCCGCTGGATGCCGTGGCGCCTGGCCAGCCATGCGGGCAGCGCCGCCTGGGCCGGGGCGTTCATGGAGAGGAAGGTGTCGGCAATCACCTCCAGGCGTGCCAGCGCCGCCTGCTGCAAGGCCTCCGGCCCGGCACAGACGATCCAGCCGACTTTCATCTGCGGCAGTCCAGCGATCTTGCTGATGCCGCTCAGGCAGAAGGTCAGTGCCGGGTGTGGCCCCACAGCAAAGCTCTCCAGCGCTTCCACCTCTCCAATCGGGTAGTCGAGGAAGACCTCGTCCACGATCAGCGCCAGGCTATGCTGCACGCAGAGTTGCTCCAGGCGCTGTCTTTCGGCGCGGCGGGTGGCGTGGCCGGTCGGATTATTGGGATGCACGACCAGGATGGCGCGGGTGCGGGGACCGATGCTCTGCTCCAGGGCTGCGAAGTCGATCCACCAGCCGTAGTCGTAGAAGAGCCGGTAGGGCCGTAGGCGGACATTCTCCAGGTCGGCCAGGAAGTCGAAGAGCGGGTAGCTGGGCTGGGCCACCAGTACCTCGTCTCCGGCGTCGCACAACAGGCGGAAGAGGTAGCTGTAGGCCTCACTGGTGCTGGTGGTCAGCATCAGCTGCCGGGGCTGGATGCTTGCCCGATGGTCCGCATAGTAGTTGCACACCGCCTGGCGCGCGGACAGGACTCCCTTGGGGTCGGGGTCGTAGACCAGGGCAGACGGGCTGCTGAGCGGTGCCAGAATCTCTGCCTTGTCATAATGGAAGCCGCAGAGCGTGGGGTTCGAGACGGTGAGGTCGAGCAACGGGCGACCCGAACTGCGAGCACTGCGAATTGCCGCCGTCAGACGGCTCTCGCCGGTGTCCCACCCGGTACGCTCTGAGAATCGAACTGGCAACCTGTCCCCTCCACACTATGCTACTGCCTAGTAAGATCAAAGCCAGCATGATGAAACCCTCCTCCGCCCCTTCGGTTCGCGCCGTGTTGTTTGACTACGGCATGGTGCTCTCGGGTCCGCCGCTGCCCTCTGCCTGGCAGCAGATGCGCGACATAACAGGACTGGATGAGCTGACGCTGCAGCGGGAGTACTGGGCCTATCGGCATGACTACGACCGCAACACCCTGAACGGTCTCACCTTCTGGCAGCGCGTGGCCAAGGGAGCACATATCTCCCTGACGGTGCCTCAGATCGTCGAGCTGCAGGCCGCAGACATCGACCTGTGGGGCGAGGTGAACGAGCCAATGCTGGGGTGGGTGCAACGGTTGCAGCGGGCGCGCATGCGAACGGGGATCCTTTCGAATATTGGGGATGCCATGGCCTCTGGCCTGAAGGCCCGGCACGCCTGGATCGCGGAGTTTGACCACTGCACGTGGTCCTGGGAGCTGAATCTGGCCAAGCCGGAGCCGGAGATCTACCACGCGGCGGCCTCCGGTTTGGCGACCCAGCCCGAGCAGATTCTCTTCCTCGACGACCGAATCGAGAATATCCGCGCCGCACACGCCGTGGGCATGCAGGCGATCCAGTACCTGGGCCACGATTCGTTTGAGCAGGAGATGCACCGTGCCGGGCTGGCGCACCTGCTGCAGTTGGGCAAAGACTAGGGTTGCCCCAGAGAGCGCGGCGTGCAGCAGCCTGCCAAGGAGAGAAATAGAATTCCCAGTTGCCTGCAAAACTTTTCCCAGGGCAACAGGTAAGACACGGCCTGAACGCCAATTCTTGGGCGAAACTCGATCGTTGGCTGTGGTATCTCGATTGCTACTAAATTGCTAACTCATTTCCCCTAGTGTTTTATTGAAGTTGAGTTTTCTGTATAGATTTGGATGGGTCGGGTCAGGCTACATCCTAGGTACCGATCAGGAGGCAGTGTTGGCAAAAGAACGTTTCACGCGGTTATTGAGAAGGTTCGTTCTGGACTCCACGGGACAGGACACGATTGAGTATGCCCTGCTGCTCATGCTGGTTGCACTAGGGTCGGTCGCGGGGCTGCGTACCTTTGCCGCCAACGTGAACAGTGCCGTCACAAACATCGCGAGTTCCATCGGCGCACACATGAACAGCAACAGCGGCGGTGGTAATGGTGGTGGATTTGGCGGCGGTAATGGTGGCGGATTCGGTGGCGGTAATGGCGGTGGATTCGGCGGCGGTAATGGCGGTGGATTCGGCGGTGGTGGCGGATTCGGCGGCGGTAATGGCGGTGGATTTGGCGGCGGCGGCGGATTCGGCGGTGGAGGTGGCGGTCGTGGCGGTGGCGGTGGTGGTCGTGGTGGCCGCGGTGGCGGCGGCGGCTGATCGAAGGACCACCAGCCTGACGTAAACTCAGAATTCCCAAAACGAAACAAAGCGAAGGGACGGACAACTGTTCGTCCCTTCGTCGTTTGCTCTACAATCCGCTCAACGCTTTCTATTCCATGGATATGGAGGGCAGGCTGCACCCTGAGCAGTACCCGCAGCCGCATAGCCATGACCGCTTCCTGTTCCACGCTCCATCGCCGTAGAGTCCGACGCTGGCTGTTGCCTCTGTGCCTAGCCCTCTCGCTTGCTGGAATCACCACTCCGAAGGGTGCTCAGGCGATCGTGCAGAGTCAGCAACTGGCCTTTGCCGGCCTGCACTCCCAGGCTGGCCACGGCAGCTTTAATGCGGTGGCGGCAGCACCCAACGGCAATCTCTATCTGCTTCTGGACCAGAAGGACGGCGTGCGCATTCTGGAGACGGATGCCACTGCCACAACCGTGCTGGCGCAGACACTGCTGGGTGCTGCTGGCGATCTGGGCCTGGCGCTGACGCTGGACCCCACCGGCAACGTCTATGTGGTGGGCACCTCCACCTCAGGGCAGCTGGCCGGGAGCGCCGGTGCTGCCTTTCCGACTCCCACCGGCACCTCGACCAATACCTTTGTTGCCAGGCTGGATAGCTCGCTGCACCTGCTGTGGCTCAGCTTTGGCGGCTCCGGAGCGATGGTGCCTGCGGGCGTTACGGCGTCGGCGTCGGCGGTCTACCTGACGGGAAGCATCTTTACCCCTACGCTGCCGGTCACGGCCTCAGCCATCCAGCAGGTTCCGGCGAGCGGCAATGCGCAGAGCGGGTTTGTGGAGGCGTTCAGCGCCAGCGGCTCCACGCTGCTCTATGCCACGTACCTCAGCGGGTCTGGCGGCAACACTGCGCCGGCTGCAATCGCTGTGGACGCGGCAGGCGATGCCTACGTTGCCGGCTCCACCTCATCGCTGGGCTTCCCCACGGTCAATGCGCTGGTCCCGGAGATGATTCCAGCCGTCGCCGGCACGACCAACGGATTTCTGACCCAGCTGACTCCGCAGGCCGACGCGCTGCTCTTCTCCACCTACCTGCCGGGCGGCGGCATAAACTCGCTGGTCTACGATGCGGGCCAGGGGAATCTGCTGCTGTCTGGCTCCGTCGCACTCGGTGGCTTCCCTGTCGGCTCGGTGCCTGCGCCGCTCGTTCCGACCACCTACCAGGTGCTGTTGCGCCTTGCAGCCAACGGCGGTGCGGTGGTCTCGGCCGATCTGATTGCGCCGGGCACCAGTTCGGTTGCGCTGCCGGACTCAGGTGGAGGTGCGTGGATCGCGGGCTCGCTGACGACACCGCTGCTCCCGCTCACGCCGCTCTCGGACGTGGGCAACTCATTCGCCGCGCATGTGACGGCGCAGCACGTCGTCGATCAGGTGGCTCGCTTCGGGGCAATCCCGACCACCAACCCCAGCTACGCCGTCGGCCCGGTCACCCTCAACGGCCTGGCTCTGGACCCGATGGAACAGCCGGTGGTGGCCGGAGCCTTTGCGCCCACGGCCAGCTCGTCGCTGCTGGCCACCCAGACCTACGACCTGCCGCTGCTGGCCGGGCCGACGCCTGCCCTGCCAGACACTGTGTCCACCACCGTAGCCGCACCGGGCAGTTGCAGCGGAAGCCTGTGCCCGGGCTACGCAGGCTACCTGGCCAAGCTCAACACCACGGCAGCACCGGCGCTGGCACTCTCCTACGACGAGGCACCGTGGCTCACCCTGCGCAACCTGGGCTCCGCCGCGGCCAGTAACCTGCAGATCACCAGTACAAGCTTCGGACTGGTCAACACCTGTGGCAGTTCGCTGGGCGCTGGTGCCACCTGTTCCATTGTGCTGACCACCGGCAGCGGGCCCGGCACCGTGACGCTGCAGGCAGCAAATGCCACGACGCAGACCGTCGCCATCCCGGCCTTGACGGCGGCACAGCCCCCCATCGTATTCAGCCCGCGCGAACTCGACTTCGGTATCCAGAGCTCGACCGCATCGCCTGCCACGCGAACCCTGACGGTGACCAATCCCGGCAGCACCTCGCAGACGTTCTCCTCTCGCCAGCTCACCAGCGCCACCAGCCTGCCGTATGCGCTCACGGAGTCTGCCAGCGACTGTCCCAGCGCGGGGGCCGCCGGCAAGCTGCTGGCAGCCGGTGGCAGCTGCCACATCACGCTGGCGCTGGCAGCCTCCTCCAGCCCCGGCAACGATGGCATCGTCGCGACGAACTGGGGGCTAGGGGCCTACGCGGTTCCAGTCACCGGCTACACGCAGGCGGCCGGTCTCAGCGCCTCGGCCACGACGGTGGACTTTGGCACGGTCTATGCCGGTGGTCTGAGCCTGCCGCGGTATCTGTATCTCAGCAACGTCTCGGGTACGGCGGTGGCCCACGCTCAGGTGGCACTGCCCACCAGTTCGCCGTTCAACGTGACGGACCGCTGCCCGGCCACGCTGCTTCCGGGCTCAGTGTGCCAGATGCAGCTCGGCTATCACGCCACGCAGACACCCTCCTACGACGCGACGACGCTTACGCTGGACCAGGGCATCGCTGTGCTGGTGACCGGCAAGACGCTGCCCCAGCCGGGCATCAACGGCGCGGCGGCCAACCCGAACCTTACCGTCTCGCCGACTGCGATCAACTTTGCCAATGCCGTGGTCGTCACCACCACCTCCACCACCACGCAGACGGTCACCATCGGCAATACGGGCGCGCAGCCCTTCCCGCTGGCGCTGCAGCTTACCGGCGACTTTACCGACGCCACCAACTGCACCAGCACGCTGGCCGCTGGCGCAACCTGCTCCGTAGTGCTGACCTTTGCGCCAACCCAGCCAGGGACCCGCCAGGGCCTGCTGAGCGTGACCGGCGGCGCTGGCACCACACCGGTCTACGTCACCTTGACCGGCACCGGCACGCCCATCCTGAGTGCGGCCAACGGGACGGTCGCCTTTGGCAACACCATCGTCGGGCAGCCCGTGGTGCAGTGGTTCAAGATCACACAGCCCTTCAGCACGCTGACCGCGACGACCTCGGGATCAGCGGACTTTACCGCCATCCTGGTGGAAGATCTCGGCTATGGCCACGGACAGCCTGCTGCTTCCAGCTACGCCACCTCGACCACAAGCACCTGCAGCAACTGCTGGCTTGGCCTGCAGTTTGACCCCGCTTTGGTGGGGGCGCAGACTGCGTCGGTCAGCTTGTCCTCGACAGCCAGCGGGCTGCCCTCTACCCTGACCCTGACCGGCACCGGCCTGCCGCTCAGCGGGTTGATCCTGTCGCCGCTCACGCAGGACTTTGGCTCCGTCCCGCTGCACAGTGTCAGCGCTCCGGTGGTGTTCTCCCTCATCAACCTCACCGCCAACGCGACGCCCATCACCTTCAACTCGATCATGGTCAATGGCGACTTCCAGCAGACCACTACCCCAACCGGCGGTGCGAGCTGTAGCGGAACGCTTGCACCCAACGCCACCTGTCTGGTGACCATGGCCTTTGCGCCTGCCGTGCTGGGCAGCCGAACTGGTGCGCTCACTCTCAATACGTCGGCGGGCACCGTAGTGGCTTCGCTTGCGGGGTTTGCGGCGCCAGACCCCGGCCTCGCGCTCAATCCCACGTCCCTGACCTTCAGCAACGTGCCCGGCAGCACCTCCGTGCAGCAGACGATTACCCTGACGAACACCAGCAACGCCACGCTGCAGGTGGGCACGCCTGCGGTGACCAGTGCCAGCTTCACGGTCTCCTCCGGTTGCTCTGCGCTGGCACCCGCCGGCACCTGCACGCTGACGGTGAACTTTACGCCAGGCAGTGCGCTGGTAAGCGACGTCCTAACGGTGCCGGTTACGGCAAACCTGGCGGGCAACCTGGTCACCAGCACCTATCCAGTGCCGCTGAGCGGTGCCTACACCACCCAGGACGCAGGCCTGCAACTGGTGCCAGACACGGCGGACTATGGCCCCAACCCTACCTCGACTGTCGGCATCACGCGCCTGTTCACGCTCAATAATCTGACCTCCAAGGCCCTCTACGTCACGCTCAGCCTGCCCCGGCAGTTTGCGCTGACCGGGCCGGGTTGCGCGGGCCTGGCGCCAAACGCGAGTTGCACCTTCTCCGTCAGCTTTGTTCCGCTCACCAACGCCACCATCACCGGGACGCTCTTTGCCCAGGGCTACCCCACGGACGGCTCTGCCAGCGTCGCTGCTCTTGGCTACTTTCAGGGCTACGGGATCGGGGCCAACGCGCTGGCCTTGACGGGCACGATTGCACCGGGTGGCGTGGTGAACTTCGGCCAGGTTGCCAGTGGGCAGTCTGCCAGTCAGACCGTGACCCTGACCAACCATGCCGCGGCACCTGTTACGGTGCGGCGGGTCACCTCGGAGTGGCCGTTCCTGGCGACCTCGACCTGCGGCCAGCCGCTCGCCACCGGGCAAAGCTGTACCGTGACGGTGCAGTACACGCCGCTCAATCAGGTCGCAACCGGAACCACCTCACCCCTGGCTACTACCGATAGTGGAACCCTGGTCGTGGAGAGCGACGCCCTCAGTAGCCCGCAGTTTCTGGATCTGGCGGGATCGGCAGGACCTGTCGCGGTGAATGCACCCTCGAATACTGCGCCGCTGGTGGCCTTTACCGCGTCGCAAAGCTCGCTTACCTTTCCCCCGACGCTGGTCGGCAACATCTCTGCCCCGCAGACGGTAACGCTGGCCAACACCGGCACGGCGACTCTCCATATTCTGAACGTGCAGAGCACGCCTGACTTCAACGTCACCAGCAGTTGCTCTGCCCTGATTCCAGGCGCCAGCTGCAACCTCATCGCGGCGTTTGCACCCCAGGGGAGCGGAACCCGGCTGGGAGCTATTGAGATCTCGTCCGACGCCAGCACTGCGCTCGAGTTCGTCTCACTGATAGGCTCAGCCAATCCCTCCAGCCTGGCCCTGGCACCTGCGTCGCTCAACTTTGGCACCGTATTGCTGGGTAGTACGGCCAGCCAGACCCTGCAGGTAACCAACACCGGGGCGACTCCAGTCAACTTCAGCTCCATCACCGCGACGGGCGACTACGCCGCCACCTCCAGCTGCCTGGGCACGGCGCTGGCGGCCAGCACCAGCTGCAGCGTAACCGTAACCTTTACGCCGACGCAGACGGGTACGCGCACGGGCAGTGTTGCCATCGTCTCGGACGCTACGACGCTGCCGCTGACGGCGCAGCTAACCGGCGTAGGCGCGGCCTCGCACCTGCAGCTCGCGCCCTCCGCGCTGGACTTTGGCTCCATTCTGGTGGGCTCCTCGGCGAAGCTGACCCTGACGCTGACCAACACCGGCAACGGCCCTGTCACCGGGTTGAGTCCGGTTCTGCCGGCCGGGGACTTTGCCATCACCTCGCCGTGTGCCTCGACATCGCTGGGTGCCGGTGCCAGCTGCACGCTCACGCTGAGCTTTACGCCCTCGACCACCGGTCCGCGCTCGGCGGCGCTGACGGTGACCAGCTCGGACTCCACCTCGCCCGACGTTGTGCCACTCAGTGGAAGCGGCGTTGCGCCTGGCTCCTTCACCCTCACCGTGGGCACGGCTGGCTCCACGCCGGGCAGCACGGCGGCGGCGACCGTAGCTGCGGGCAAGCCGGCCAGCTATGCCTTGACGTTGACTCCGATCCATGGATTCTCCGGCACGGTGGTGCTCAACTGCAGCCCTATCCAGCCCGGACAGTACGCGACGTGCTCCCTGCTGCCGTCCAGCATCACGCTTGCAGGCGCGGCGCAGAGTGCCGTGGCGACCATCAACACCATCACCAGCATTAGCCTCACCACGGGGGCGCTGCAGTCTGCACCACCAGCGACTCCCGGCCACTGGCTGCCTAGCCGTGGGTTGCAGGTGCTGCCTGCGCTGGCAGGATTATTCCTGTTGCCCTGGGTGCGAAGCCGGCGTGCGCTGGTCACGCGCCTGCTCGCGGTCATTGCTGCCATCGTGCTGGCGGGTGTCACAGGGTGCGGCTCCGGCGGAGACGCAAGCATCCGGGTGACGCCGCCGGGCACCTACCAGTACCAGGTGACGGCCAGCTCCACGTCCGGCGTGCAGATCACGCAGTCCGTCACCCTGAACCTGACGGTGCAGTAAGGATGCTAGGGCTGCACCACCGTCGCAGTCACCGGCACCTGCTCCACAATCTCGACGCCAAAGCCCTGCAGCGCAGGCACGTGAGCCGGGCGGTTGGTCAGCAGGCGGATCTTACGGATGCCAAGGTCTGAGAGGATCTGCCCGCCAAGACCCACCTGGCGCAGGGTGCGCTGGCTGCTGCTCTCCTCCTGCCGTTCGCGAGCTCGCGTGTCGCGGTGAAAGACCAGCCGCGCCACCGGGCCGCTACGGTCAATGCCAAAGCCCTTGCTGCCGTTGTGCAGATACACCAGCGCGCCTCGACCGGCCTGGGCAATGCGCTCAAGCGAGCGCTCCACCACCGGCCGGCAGTCGCACATTGAGGTGCCGAAGACGTCTCCGGCCAGGCAGTGGGTGTGCACGCGAACCAGGGCAGGCTCCTCGCCAGCGACGTCGCCCAGTACCAGGGCTACGTGCGACTCATCGCCGTCCACCTCGCTCTCGTAGGCGATCATGCGGAACTCGCCCCACTCGGTCGGGACCACCGACTCTGCCACGCGATGAATGTACCGCTCGTGCTGCAGGCGGTAGCGGATCAGGTCGGCGACGGTCACCATCTTCAGGCCATGCTCCGTGCAGAAGCGCTGCAGGTCGGGCACACGAGCCATGGTGCCGTCGTCGTTCATAATCTCGCAGATCACGCCTGCCGGAATCAGCCCGGCCATGCGCGCCAGGTCTACGGCCGCCTCGGTCTGCCCGGCCCGCACCAGCACGCCGCCCTTGCGGGCGCGCAGCGGAAAGACGTGGCCCGGACGCGCCAGGTCGTAGGCGGTAGACCGGGGATGGATGGCGACCTGGATGGTATGGCTGCGGTCTGCGGCGGAGATGCCGGTGGTTACGCCTTCGCGGGCCTCGATGCTCTCGGTAAACGCAGTCCCAAAGCGTGAGGTGTTCTCCTGGGTCATAGGCCCCAGGCGCAGGTAGTCGGCGCGCTCCTCGGTCAGGGTCAGGCAGATGAGGCCACGACCAAACCGGGCCATGAAGTTGACGGCCTCCGGTGTGCAGAACTCGGCGGCGATGGTCAGGTCGCCCTCGTTCTCGCGGTCTTCGTCGTCGACCACCACCACCATCTTGCCGGCTTTGATGTCAGCCACGGCATCCAGAACGCTTGCAAACATAGCTTTTACCTCGCGACGGCCTTGCGCCGCTCTCTCCATCAGACTCTGTCCATCATACGTGCGGTGCAAAAGCTTTCGCCGGTGACCGCGATCACGGAAGAGGAGTCTGGTGCAACAAAAACGCCGCCTCGCGGGCGGCGTCTGTTGGTCAAATGGCAGGAGGTTACAGTGTCGACTCGATCTCGAAGCCCCAGGCCTCCAGCAGCGCCTCCGGGATGTACTTGGAGTTCTTGTTGCGACGCGCCCACTCCCGCAGACGGGTCGAGCGCACGTACTGGTCCGGGGTCAGCTTGTACTCCTTCACCACCTGCTCAAAGGACGTTACCGTCGGGGTTACAGGGCCGATCGGCTCCGGCTTTCCCCAGTTCGGATTTCCACGACGCTTCGCCATAGCTCTGGCACCTCATCTACTCGTCAGAATGCGGAATTACAGCTCACAAAACGCTTTAAACCGCTCATAGTAGAGTACCTCGAAAACGCCTGAAAAGCAACCAAAACAGGTCACTTTGGGCGGTCCCGGACAGCACCACGGCGCCGGTCGGCAGCGGTGCTCGCAGGTATCTTGCTGCTTACCTTGCCCCAGCCTGGTCCCATGCGGTTGCCAGCAAAGAATATGCGAAACTAGCACTGCCGCATGAACCTTACGGACCTGCTCCAACGCACCTTCGGCTTCTCCAGCTTCCGCGCCAACCAGGAGGCGGTCTGCCGGGCTGCCTCCGAGGGCAAAGACGTCCTGCTGGTGATGCCGACCGGAGCTGGTAAGTCCCTTTGTTATCAACTTCCTGCCATTGCACGCGGAGGCACAGCGCTGGTCATCAGCCCACTGATTGCGCTGATGGACGACCAGGCCGCCAAGCTGGCCGCAGCCGGCCTGCGCGTGGCGCGCATCCACTCCGGCCTGGACCGCGAGCAGTCGCGACAGGCCTGCCGGGAGTACCTGGACGGGACGCTGCAGTTCCTCTTTATCGCGCCGGAGCGGCTGCGCGTCCCCGGCTTCCCCGAGATGCTGGCCAAACGCAAGCCGGCCCTCATCGCCATCGACGAGGCGCACTGTATCTCCGCCTGGGGACACGACTTCCGCCCGGACTACCGCACGCTGGGTGAGCATCTGCCGGCGCTGCGGCCCGCCCCGGTCATCGCCCTTACCGCCACCGCCACTCCAGCCGTGCAGCAGGATATTGTGATGCAGCTTGGCCTGCAGCAGCCGGAGCGATTCATCCATGGCTTTCGCCGGCACAATCTGGCGATTGAGCTGGTCGAGCTCTCGAAGCCACGGCGCGGCCAGTTCACCGTGGATCTGCTCAAAGACCCGGCGGCGCGACCGGCCATCGTCTATGCGCCCTCGCGCAAGGCCGCCGAGGAGCTGGCGACCCTGATCGGGCGCTCGGCTGCGCCCTACCACGCCGGGCTGGACCCCGCGACCCGCGAGCGCGTGCAGCGCCACTTCCTGGCCGGCAACCTGGAGGTGGTGGTCGCCACCATCGCCTTTGGCATGGGCATCGACAAGGCAGACGTCCGCACCGTCATCCATACGGCGCTGCCGGCTTCGGTTGAGGCGTACTACCAGGAGATCGGTCGCGCTGGCCGCGATGGCCTGCCCAGCCGCACCATCCTGCTGCACTCCTTTGCCGACCGCAAGATGCACGACTTCTTTCTGGAGCGCGACTATCCTGCGGCCACCCAGCTGGCTGCCGTGGCCCGGGCGCTGACAGCGGAGTTCCAGGAGCCAGCCGCGCTGGCACAGGCGTTGCGGCTGGATCAGGAGACGCTGGACCGCACGCTGCTGAAGCTGGTCGCCGTTGGGGCGGCCGTCATGGATATCGCCGGGAATATACGTGCCGGGGCTGCGGGCAACTGGCGCGCCAGCTACGACCAGCAGCTGAACTTTCGCCGCTCGCAGATTGATCGCATGATCGCCTTTGCTGAGACCCCGCAGTGCCGCATGGCCGCGCTGGTGCAGCACTTTGGCGATACCGCCGACGGCCTGCGCCCCTGCGGGCTGTGTGACTTCTGCTCGCCGGAGCGCGCCACGGCCAGCCCATTCCGTGCCCCAACCTCGCATGAAGACCGCCAGCTGCGGGCTATTCTGCGTGAACTGGATGGCTCACAGCCACGCTCCACCGGCAAGCTGCACACTGACCTCGGGCTGGGTGTCGACCGCAAGCAGTTCGATGCCTACCTGGACGCACTGGCCCGCGCCGGGCTCATCACGCTGACGCAGGATACCTTTACCAACGCCGAGGGCCGGGAGATCAACTTCCGCCGCGCCGCGCTGACCTACGAGGGTCGCACCCGCACGGACGGCGAGCCACTCGCCGTACTGCTGCGCGACGAGGGCACCAGTCCTTCGCCGGGCAAGCGCAGCCGGTCTGGCAGCTCGTCTGCGGCAAAGCCCGGGGGCAGGCCGACTCGTGCCGCAGCCACGGAAGACGTTACGCTGACACCAGCGCAGGCGGCGCTGGCCGAGCAACTGCGCGAGTGGCGCAAGCAGGAGGCCGCCCGGACGCGCAAGCCGGCGTTCCTGGTCTTCTCCGACTCGACCCTTACGGCCCTGGCGCTGCATCAACCCACCAGCCTGCGTGCCTTGCAGCAGGTGCCAGGCATCGGGCAGGAGAAGGCAGACCGCTACGGTGCCGAGGTGATCGCCCTGTGTAGCGGAGCGAGTACACCGGCGCCCGCCGCAAAGAAGCCGAAGCAGGTGGCGCAGGCAAAGCAGCCGCAGCCCCGGCCTGCCAAGGCAAAGGGCGCAGTCACGTCGCCGGCGCTCGCCCGGCCAGTTGCCGTCCCGGCCCCAGCTCGTCCGCAGCATGCTGACCCGGCGGCTACGCTGACACCCGCCCAGCAACAACTGGATCTGCGGCTGCGCGCATGGCGTAAGTCCGAGGCGGAGAAGCTGGGGCTGCCGCAGTTCTTTGTCTTTGGCTCGTCGGCGCTTCGTAGTATTGTGTTGAAGCACCCCCGCACGGTCACCCAGCTCCGGGCGATCTCCGGCATGGACCCAGAGAAGCTGGACCGTTACGCGGAGGGCATTCTTGAAGTCTGCAACTCCTGAGGCCCAACAGTATGAGCCATACTCCCATCACGGCAGACCCTGATCTGGTCCCCGTTCTGGAGGAGCGCGCCAACCATTGCTTCGGCTGCGGCCCTGCCAACCCGCAGGGGCTGCACCTGAACTTCACCGTTGATGCAAAGACGCTGGTGGCAACCGCAACGCTGGAGCTGACCCGCGTGCACGAAGGGCCGCCCGGCTATGTGCACGGCGGCATTGTGGCCACGCTCCTGGACGAGGCAATGGCCAAGCTGAACAGCCCGATGGGAGTCCTAGCCGTAACGCGGCATATCGAGATCGACTACATGCATCCGGTCCCGCTGCATCAGCCACTGGTAGTGGAGGGCCATCACGTCGACCGGCCCGCGACCGCGCAGGGGCGTCCCGGGCGCAAGCTCTTTCACCGGGCGGAGATACGGTCGCAGGACGGCACCGTACTTACCCGCGCCAAGGGGTTGTTCATCGTGCTCTCAGCAGCGCACCTGCAGGGTACTGGGCTGCCGTCCGACGTGCGCGACAGCGGCCAGCCCGGATAGTCGCCTGCTAAACGCCAGCTTCTTCCCAGTAGCCCTGATCGCGCAGAAAGTACTCATCGTTCCAGCTGTTCAGCAGCGTCCGGGCAAACATCCACACCATGCGCCCGTGGCCGAGCTTGCGAAAGCGACGATTGGTGGTCAGCACCTTGCCGCGTACAATGCGGAACTTCTTGATGGCCACGCCTTTGGAGAGCAGGTAGTCCTCGGCAAACAGGGCCTGCTCGTTGAAGCCGCCCAGCTGCCAGAAGATCTCGCGGTCAAAGAGCATAAACATACCCGTGGCGAAGGGCTTGAGCCAGGCTCCGATGTACTGCATCAGGTTGTTGGCGGCGTACAGCGCATCGTCCATCCAGCTTCCCTCACGGCAGGCGATGCTGGTGGTCACCAGGTGCTGGTTGCGGCGTTGCATCCGCCACATGGCGCGGCGCAGCAGCGTCGGCTCGGGCAACTCGACGTCGGCATCCATAAACAGAACGTAGCGCGTGGTCGCCAGCCGGGCTCCTGCGTTGCGCCCGACCGAGGGCAGACCACCGGGCACAACCTCCACACGCAGCCGATCCCGGAAGCTGAGTGCGGCCTCCACCGTGCCATCCGTGGAGCCAGCGTCGGCGATCAGGATGCGCGTCTGGGTCATGGCGGCGTAGTCCTGCCGGCACAGGCTCTCCAGCAGGCGAGGCAGCATCGCTACCTCATTCTTGGCCGGGATGACGATGGTCAACTCTTGCTGCATGCAACCTCCATTCCGAGATCGGGCAGGCGCCAGGTGCGGCGCTGCGCGAGTATGCCTCTTCAGTCTGCCAACAGGGCGGATAAATCCGTCGTGAATTTTTCGCCAAATGGATGGTGTCGGCATCGCCCATGCCAACCCGCGCATCCTCGGGGCTCCTCTGCCATCAAAGCTGCTAAACTTATCATTCAGGCGGACAGTAGTTTGCAGCAAAATGCGCCCCCCGCAGCGCAGCAGGAGACTTCCATGGCAGACCATACCTCGAACCTCAATTCCAACCCCTTCAGCACGCCCACCCTGCGCCTCAAGCTAGGCCTGGCCGAGATGCTGAAAGGCGGCGTCATTATGGACGTCATGAACGTGGAGCAGGCACGCATTGCGGAGGAGGCCGGAGCAGTCTCGGTGATGGCGCTGGAGCGCGTGCCGGCGATGATCCGTGCCGAGGGCGGAGTCGCCCGCATGGCAAATCCGAAGCTGATCAAGGAGATCATGGCTGCGGTCACGATTCCCGTGATGGCGAAGGCCCGTATCGGCCACTTTGCTGAGGCGCAGGTGCTGCAGCATCTTGGGGTGGACTTCATCGACGAGTCTGAGGTCCTGACCCCGGCCGACGAGCAGCACCACATTGACAAGCACGCCTTCACCACGCCGTTTGTCTGCGGTGCCAAGAATCTGGGCGAGGCCTTGCGCCGCATTGCCGAGGGCGCGGCCATGATCCGCACCAAGGGCGAGCCCGGCACGGGCGATGTGGTCCACGCCGTAACCCACATGCGCACCATCGTCCGCGAGATCAAGGCCCTGACCGTGCTCGGCGAGGAGGAGCTGTACGCCGCGGCCAAGAACCTGCAGGCTCCTTACGAGCTGGTTCGCATGGTGGCGAAGGCCGGCAAGCTGCCGGTGCCGAACTTCTCTGCCGGCGGCATTGCCACGCCGGCCGATGCCGCGCTGATGATGCAGCTGGGCGCGGAGACGGTCTTCGTCGGCTCGGGCATCTTTATGAAGGAGCGTGCCACGCCGCTGGATGTGGAGAACGATCCGGCAGAGCGTGCCGAGGCAGTCTCGCGTGCGCGCGCCATCGTGATTGCCGCGACACACTACAACGATCCGAAGCTCGTCGCCGAGGCCAGCGAGCAGGTGCTCGGCTCCATGAAGGGCCTGGCGGCTGCCGCAATCGAAGAAGCGCAGCTGATGCAGACACGCGGCTGGTAGCGGCAGGCATACAAGTCTGAGTGTGATGGCCCGCACAGGCGGGCCATTGCTTCTCAGGCTACAATCGGCCGTAATGGAGCAAGCAATCCCGGCCGCCCGCGGGAGTCAGGAGTCGCTATGAACCCTCATCATGCTGCATCCCCAAAGATCGGTGTGCTGGCGCTGCAGGGTGCGTTCCAGGCGCACGCGGCGGTGCTCTCCATGCTGGGTGCTATCCCGGTCGAGGTTCGGTTACCCGACGATCTGGATGGGCTGGACGGTCTGATTCTGCCCGGTGGCGAGTCCACCACCATGCTTCGCTTTCTCGAACTTCATGGCTTTCTCGATCGCCTTCGTGACTTTGTCCACACGCATCCGACCTTTGGCACGTGCGCGGGAGCTATTCTGCTGGCCCACGCCGTGCAGAATCCTCCGCAGCCCTCGCTGGATGCGATCGACATTACGGTAGAGCGCAACGCCTACGGGCGCCAGCTCGACTCCTGCATCCAGACGGCAGCCACCACGCTGCCCGGCGGCCCGCTGGAGATGGTCTTTATCCGCGCGCCACGCATCCTGCAGGTTGGTCCCGCGGTCACGGTGCTGGCCACACGCGACGACCACCCCGTGCTGGTGCGGCAGGGTGACGTGCTGGCGGCAACGTTTCACCCGGAGCTCTCCTCGGACCAGCGCATCCACCGGCTCTTTCTGCAGATGGTGCAGGCCCATCAAGCGGCAGCGGTGCGGCCCGCTACTGGATCACCCGCGTCGGCTCCACGGGCTTCGGCTTAAGAAACTTCGTCACCACCACACCTGCGGTCTCAAAGTGCGTCACCGTGTGGCCATCGGCGTGGCCCAGAAAGACGGCCTTGCGCAGCATCTGCAGCAGCGGACGGGCGCTCTCCTCAAACCAGCGGTCCAGGCTCTGGTCCCAGTCCACAACTAAGCTGTAGGTGGCGTCACACTTCGGGCAGACGATCTGTTGCTCCAGGGTGCGCGGAAACGAGCCCTCAGGCAGCTTGCCCACCGGGTCCGTCCCGCTGCGTATCGCGGCGATCTTCAAGGCCATAGCAGCAGCGTAGCATTCTGGCGGCAAGCGCAAAACGGCACGTGGAAAACACAGTATCCTGTTGGCGTGCCTCCCTGCCTCAGCTTCGCGCCTCTGTTGCTCTGGCCGCTGCCTGCGGATGCCAGCGCCCACGGTCCTGCAGTGGATCGGCAACTCATCCTCAATCTTGCGCTTGCGCTTGCCCTGCTGACGTTGGCGCACGGTCTGCTGCTGGGCGGTCTGCTGCTGCGCCGACGCGCAACGACCGGCTCCGTCTGGCGGCTGGAGTATCTGCCGCTGGCTGCGTTGACCGTGCTCTTTGCCGGGCTTGCCATCCGTTCGGAGCAGCTCTGGGCCCGCACGCACACCACCGGTGCCGACCCAGCCGCCATGCAGGTCGAGGTGACCGGCATGCAGTTTGCCTGGTACTTCCGCTATCCGGGGCCAGACGCGACCTTTGGCCGCACCCGGCCGGAGCTGGTTGCACCCGCCGAGGCAAACCCTGTGGGCCTTGACCCCGCTGACCCGCACGGCCACGACGACCTGGTGACCGCCGAACTGGTGCTGCCCAGCGGCCGACCGGTCGATCTCCGGCTGCGCGCCCAGGACGTCATCCACGGCTTCGCCGTCCCGGAGCTGCGCCTGAAGCAGAACGCAGTTCCCGGGCAGACGATCCACATTCACTTCACCCCAACGACGCCGGGCACCTACGCCATCCTGTGTACGCAGCTGTGCGGCACCGGGCACTTCCGCATGAACGCCAACCTGCGCATTGTGGCCCCGGCAGAGTTCAACACGTGGCTGGCGACCAGGCAGGCCGCAGCCCGGCAGGAGACGACGCCATGAAGCCGTCTCTGACTCCCCGGGCAGGCACAACCGCGCGGCGTCCGCTGCTGGCACGCCTGCTGACGACGGACCACCACCACCTGGGCATTGCCTACCTGTTGCTGGCGCTGGTCTCGGTGGTGATCGGCACGACGCTTTCGCTGCACATGCGCATCCATCTCACCTGGCCACAGGTTCCGCTGGAGCGTATTCTGCCCGGCAGCTATCTGCCAATTGTAACTATCCATGGCACAATCATGTTATTCTTTGTGCTCACCACGGCACCCCAGTCGGGCTTCGGCAACCTGGTGCTGCCTGCGCAGCTGGGCACGCGTCGCATGGCACTGCCGCTCATCAACGCACTGGGCTTCTGGATCACCGCACTGGCGCTGCTGGTGCTATGCGCCTCCTCGCTGACGGAGGCTGGTGCACCGCTCTCCGGGTGGACAGCTTACCCGCCACTCTCCGCGGTCGCCAGCGCAGGGCCCGGGCAAGGGCCGGGCATGGACCTGTGGCTGCTGTCGATTGCGCTCTTCGGTATCGGCGCGACGCTCTCCGCCATCAATACTCTGGTCACCATCCTGCGCGGCCGCTGCACTGGCATGACGTGGGACCGCATGCCGCTGACCGTGTGGGGCTGGTTTACTGCCGCGCTGCTCAGCCTGCTGGCCTTCTCGGTGCTGCTGGCGGCCATCACGCTGCTGCTGTGCGATCGCCATCTGGGCACCAGCTTCTTTGTGCCAACCGGAGACCTGGTGAACGGTGTGCTGCATGGGGCAGGTGGTCATGGCGACGGCTCGCCGCTGCTGTGGCTGCATCTGTTCTGGTTCTTCGGCCATCCGGAGGTCTACATCGCAATCCTGCCGGGCATGGGCCTCACCTCCATGCTGCTGGCGAACTTCGCCCGCCGCCGCGTCTTCGCCTACGGCACCATGGTCGCGACCACGTTGCTGATCGGTCTGCTCGGCATCCTGGTGTGGGGACACCACATGTTTGTGGCCGGGCTCAGCCCGTTTGCCATCTCGGCGTTCTCCATCTCCACCGTCGCCATTGCGGTGCCGGCCTCGGCCAAGGTGCTTAGCTGGCTGGCTACGGTGTGGCGCAGCCATCCGCGCTACACCACCCCCATGCTGTTTGCGCTGGGCTTCGTCTCGCTGTTCATCACGGGCGGGTTGACCGGGCCCATTCTGGCCCAGCCCATGCTGGACCAGTACCTGCACAACACCTACTTTGTGGTCGCGCACTTTCACCTGATCATGGCGATGGCCGGCATCTTCGGCGTCTTCGCAGCCACCTACTACTGGTTCCCGCTCATCACGGCGCGGGATGGCAGGCCGGGGCCGCTGCTTGCGGAGAAGCTGGGCCGCTGGCACTTCTGGTGCACGTTTTTAGGCGCCTATGCGACGTTTTTGCCCATGCATCTGGCCGGCCTGGCAGGCCAGCCGCGTCACTACTCGCAGCTGACGGGGATCCCGAACCACGCCGGTGAGCTGATGGCCCGGCTCTACCCACTCAATAGCTTCATTACGCATGCCGCGCTGTTCCTGGCAGCGTCCCAGCTCCTCTTCCTGGCGAATCTCGTCCGCACCCTGCGCCACGGCGCGCCAGCGGCTGACAATCCCTGGGACGCGACCACACTGGAGTGGCATCCGGATCTGCTGCCAGGCGCCCCTGAGCAGGAGGGCTCCGCCCCGATAGCCGTTTACCGCGCACCTTGTTTCTACCTTGGCGATGAGGGGGAAACTTTCCTGCCTCAATGGCAATCGGACGCAACAGACGCTGCGAATCAGGAGTAATCTGTATTTAGCGCGTGTCCAGAGGTGCCTTGCATGCCCGCGACCATAACCCCAATTGATGTTGAACGCGACCGCAAGCGTCGACCCGACGACTTCGACCACGGCGGCGGCAAGCGTCCTCCG
The DNA here is from genome assembly GCA_028872955.1 of Acidobacteriota bacterium. Lineage (GTDB taxonomy): Bacteria > Acidobacteriota > Terriglobia > Terriglobales > Acidobacteriaceae > Edaphobacter. The sequence continues at coordinate 51,082 of JAGWNX010000007.1, read as the reverse complement.
GTTGACCATGACAAACGAACCGGTGGCGGCGGCGATGGTGAGAACTGGGGTAATCGGCCCCAGGGGAGCCGCGGACCCCGGGAACGGCTAACCCGTTATCGCCTGTTCGTCTTCTTCGGCCTGGCGGCGGTGCTCATGTTCTTTGCCGCCATCGTCAGCGCGTTCTTTGTACAGCAGTCCAGCAGCCACTTTGACGCCTACAACCGCTACATCAATGAGTGGCTGCCCACCGCGATTCCACCCATTATCTGGCTCAATACGGCAGTGCTGCTGCTCAGCTCCGTAACCATTGAGATCGCACGACAGCGCATGTTCCAGGAGGTGCACGCGCTGGAAGAGTGGCTGGGGCTGGGCAAGCCTACCTCCGAACGTGCCATGCCCTGGCTGGCCGCCACGGTGGTGCTGGGCCTGTTATTCCTGACCGGGCAATGGGTGGCCTGGAACCAGCTGCACGTGCAGCACGTCTTCATGAGCTCCAACCCATCGAGCCACTTCTTCTTCCTGATTACCGGCGCTCACGCCGCCCATCTCTTCCTGGGCGTCGCGGGTCTGCTGGCTGCGCTGGTCAGCCTGTACGCAGCCAGACAGCTTGAGGTGCGCCAGATTATGGTGGACTGCGTCGCCTGGTACTGGCACTCGATGGGGCTCTTCTGGGTCTTTCTCTTCGTGCTGCTGGCCTTCTTCCAGTGAGGCTGTACAGCGTGCGACACCGTCTGCGTAGCTGCCTGGCAGTAGCCTTGGTGTTGGCTGGCTGCACCGCGGCTGGCTGGTCACAAGGCTGCTCGCTCTGTCGAGACAACACCGGCGCAACGCCGCCGGCAACCCAACTGGCGTATCGACACGCGATCGTGCTGCTTGGCACGGTCGCAAGCTCCATCTTTGTGGGTACGGTGGTTCTGCTGCGGCGCATGCGCTAAGGCCGGCCGTGGCAGGCGAGCGCCATGCCCGACCCTGTAGCCCGACTCGAGATGGCCAGGACACCGTCGGAGAGACCCGAAACGGTCTAGCGCTTCTTCTTGCTGGCAGGCTTGGCGGGCTTCCGCGTCACGGTCTGCTTCTTAGCGATCCCCTTGGCTGGGGTTGCCTTCTTCGCAGCAACCGTCTTCTTTGCCGGTGCCTGCTTTGCCGGTATCTTGACTGCCGGCTTGCGAGCTTCCGACCTGGCCGCAACCTTCGGTGCGGGCTTGCTGCGAGTCGGAGCCGCCTTCCTGGCAGTCTGGGCCGTGGGTCTCGACACCTTGGCAGGCGCTGCCTTGGTCACAGCCGGCTTGGTCACAGCTTTCTTCGGGGCGGCTTTCTTGGGTGCGGGCTTCTCGACGCGCTTGGGAGCGGCCTTGGCGGGGGCCTTCTTCTCCACTGCCTTCCCAGGCTTGGCGACCGGCTTTGGTGCGGCGGCCTTCTTCGCCGGAGCCGGCTTCTCTGCAGCCACCTTGGCTGGCTTGCTGGATACTTTTTTGACTGCCTCAGCCGCAGGCGGCCCGGCCTTGACGGCCTTGGCAGCCCTCGCCGGCTTGGCGGGCGCGGCCACCACCTCGGCTACCTCGACCGGCTGCTCAGACTCTGCGGCGGCTGCGACCTCAACGGGAGTGGTTGGAGCCTCCTCGGCCTTCTTGCGAGGCTTGGCCGCCTTTGTCTCCTTCTTGGCAGCACGCGCGCGGCGCAGGTTGACCGTCGGCGGGGGTGCCGGCGGCGAGAAGGGCTCCAGGAACGCCTTCATCTCCTCGACTGTGCCCAGACGGTTGTCCATCAACTCAAAGAAGAGCAGATCCAGCAGCTCCTCGTAGCGCGGCACGCCCGGTACGATGCGCATCTCCTGCATCAAAGCGTGCGGAATCCGCAACCGTGCCTGGGGCCACTCCTCTGCGAAGCTCTTGAACTTCTGCTGCAAGGCTGCACTGCGGGTGGTGTACGCGGTCCACAGGACAGCCTCCGGTTTGGCGCTGTAAATGAGCTTCCACGCCTGCGAGGGCAACGTGTTCGACTTGTGCGCCAACTCAGCAGCAAAGGCCTTAGTCTCCTGCTCAAGCGCTTCAATGTCATGCACAAAGACCTGCCGGGGAAACATCTTCTTCAGCTCGGCCAGCTCGCGGCTGCTCAACTTTGCAGTCAGCAGCGGAAAGTTTGCGGTCGCCATCTCCGGGGAGATGCCCTGCAACTGCAGCTGGGTCTGCACATCGCGCAGCTTCTCCAACTCGGTCAGGTTGACCTTGGCGGAACTGAGCGCGGGAAAGAGAGACTTGATCCAGCCCTCGCTCTCCAGTCGGCGCAGCACACGCAGCGGGTCCTCCTCGTGGAAGATCTCCTCGGTCTCGTATCCCCGCTGGAAGTCGCTCATCGCGGCGATGTACTCCTCCGCTTTGCCCGTCTCGTAGCGTGTCTGTGTCTTCTCTTCCAGATTCCAGCCCAGCCGGGCCATGAAGCGGGCGGCACGGATCATGCGGACGGGATCCTCAATAAACCCGTAGTTGCTGACCAGCCGGAGCTCACGATTTTCAATATCGGCCACCCCGTTCAGCGGGTCGATGAGCAGCCCATACGAGGTGCCCTCGTTGAGCGAAAGCGCCATGGCGTTGGCGGTAAAGTCCCGGCGGCGCAGGTCGTCCTGCAGCCCGGCAAGCTTATAGACCGGTTTGCCCGGCTTCGGGAAGGTCACCGCAAGCGTGCTGCCAAACTCCACGCGAACGCCACCGGGAAACTGAACGAAGAAGCTGTGCGGGGTGTCTGCGTCGCCTGCCAGCTTGCCGCCTGCTTTCTCGATATCTTTCTTGAGCTTAGCTGCATTTCCCTGAACCACTACATCCAGATCGCGCACGGGCGAGCCGTTGATCAGATCCCGAACAGCGCCGCCGACCAGAAAGATAGTAAGCCCTTTGCTTCGAGCGACTTCGCGGAGTGTCTGCAGGGCAGCCCGCTGGGCAGCCGAAAGTCGATTCTCGAGCAGGTAGATGTAGTCGGCCATAATCCTTCGCGTCCACTCCCGTCCGGCAGGCTGCCGGTCGCGCCGCTCGTCCTAACCGCTGACGAATCAATTATTTGCAAAGATCAAGCTACTCGACGCAACGCTTCAATGTACCATAGCAGTGGCAAATTCGCCACTGCCTGGCTATCTTTTCTCCTGACTGCCCGTGGTTTCGTGCGACAATCCGCGAGACCGGCTATGGCTTCCTCTCGCAAAAAGGTGCTGGTGCGCCGCTTCCGCCCCGGAGGCTCGACCGATGTGCTGGCCGGCTATCTGCCCGCCGGCGGCTTTGTGCGCAGCCGCGCTTTGGACCTGCTGGACCTGGAAGGTCGCACGGCATTGATCCCACTAAACGACGTTAAATATGTAGCTTACGTCAAAGAGTTCAACCTGGCAGACACTCAGTCTCCGGAGCGGCTGACCCGGCGAACCTTTCTGGCCAGGCCGCGCACCGAGGGGCTCTGGTTACGCCTCAGCTTTACCACCGGAGAGACGCTGGAGGGCCTCGCCCCCACCGATCTGGCCCTGGCCGATGACCTGGTGAACCACGCGGGCCTCTTCCTGACCCCACCGGACATCCGCTCCAATACCCAGCGACTCTATATCCCGCGTACCTCTATCGCGGAACTGACGCTGATCGCCGTCATCACCTCGCCCTCGCGACGCAAGCCGCCTGTCGCCTCCAGCGGGAGCGACGACCTGCAGCAGGCACTCTTCGACGCGGAGCTGCCTCCGAACGCGCGGCCCAACTGAGGGACGGTCACATTCGCTACAATCGCCTGCATGACCCCCACCAGTCTTTCCCTGGGCCAGATTGCGGAGCGTCTGGGCGCAGAACTGAACGGCGACCACTCGCTGCAGATCCACGGCGTGGCTGCCATTGACGCAGCCGGGCCGGGCGAGCTTACCTTTGTCTCCAACCCGAAGTACATTGCGCTGGCCGGCAAGACGCAGGCGACGGCCGTGATCGTCGAGCCGGAGTTTCCTGAGATTGCGGCGGCGACGCTGCGGGTGAAGAACCCCTACCTGGCGTTTGCGCGCGCGATTGAACTCTTCTACCAGCCGCCGCGCTATCTGCCGGGAGTGCATCCTACAGCGGTGGTAGCCCCAACCGCCAGAATCGGCGCGAATGCGCACATCGGCGCCTGCGCGGTGATTGGCGAGCATGTGACGGTTGGCGACGATGCGGTGATTCTGCCCCATGTGGTGCTCTACCCCTACGTCATCGTCGGCAACCGGTTCTTTGCGCACGCCCATGCAGTGGTGCGGGAGTACTGCCAGCTGGGCGATAACGTGGTGCTGCAGAACGGCGCCATCATCGGGGCCGACGGCTTTGGCTATGCCCGCGACGGGGCCCAGCCGGCAGGCTCGGCCTGGCGAAAGATTCTGCAGTCCGGCCCGGCCATTCTGGAGGACAACGTGGAGGTCCAGGCCAATGCCTGCATCGACCGCGCCTCCATCGGCGAGACGCGGGTCCGGGCAGGGGCGAAGATCGACAACCTGGTGCAGGTGGGGCATGGCTGCACGGTGGGGCAGGACACCCTGCTGTGCGCTCAGGTGGGTCTGGCGGGCTCCACCCGCGTGGGCGACAACGTCATCTTTGCCGGGCAGGCGGCCAGTGCCGGTCACAACAGCATTGGCGACGGTGCCATTGTGACGGCGCAGAGCGGCGTGGGGAATGATGTTCCGCCGGGCAAGACGGTGAGCGGTTCGCCGGCCTTTGACAACCTGGAGTGGCTGCGCTCTACGGTCTATCTGCAGCGCCTGCCGCAGATGATGAAGCAGATGAAGCGCGACCTTGCGGCGTTGCAGCCCCCTGCGAAGCAAGCGACGAGTCGCAAAGAACCGAGGTAGCCGGCCGCGGCAAGGCGCAGACCGGCAGCCTGATACCCTAGGAGGGATATGCGGCTTCTCGTTTCAACCCTCGTGCTTGCGCTGACTCTGCCGGTGCTGAGTGGGTGCCACTCGACCCACGTCCAGGCCACCATCACCAACCACACAGCGCAGCCTTTGGCGCTGGTGGAGCTGGATTACCCGAGCGCGAGCTTTGGCACGCAGACACTGGCGCCGGGCGCAAGCTACCAGTACCGGTTCAAGGTGATCGGCACCGGAGACACCAAGCTGCTGTGGACCGACGGCGTCGGGCAGCAGCACAGCGTGACCGGACCCCACCTGACGGAGGCTGCCGACGGAACGCTGACCGCAGACGTTCAGGCACAGGGCGTGCACTGGTCGGCCAGCTTCCCCACCCCGGCGCACTAGATCGAAGCCTGTCTACCCGGCGCGATACACTCTAGGACTATGGCACGCGGCTGCTTCATCACAATGGAAGGGCTGGACGGCTCCGGCAAGACCACGCAGCTGAAGCGGCTGGCGGCGGCGCTGGAAGCCGAGGGGCACACGGTCGTGACGCTGCGGCAGCCCGGCAGTACCGCGCTGGGCGACCGCATTCGCGGCCTGCTGCTGGACTCGCGCTCCGAGTCGTCCCTGGGTCCCATCGCTCCGCTGGCCGAGCTGGCTCTGATGTTTGCGGACCGGGCCCAGGCCATCGCCCAGATTATTGAACCCGCGCTCGCAGCCGGGCACATCGTGCTGTGCGACCGATACACCGACTCCTCTGAGGCTTACCAGGGCGGTGGACGCCAGCTGGGCAGCGAGACCGTCCTCGCGCTGCATCGCGCCGTCTGTGGCGGCCTGCAGCCTGACCTGACCCTGCTGCTGCTGCCGCCGCTGGCAACTTCGCTTCGCCGGGCACGCAGCCGCAACCATCGCGATCAACGGATGCGCGGCACGGATGAAAATCGTTTTGAGCGTGAGTCCGACGAGTTCTACCGGCGCATCTATCAGCAGTACCAGGCCATCGCGTTGCGTGAGCCGGAGCGCGTGGTGCCGGTGACGCATGATGGCAGTATCGAAGAGATTCAGCAGATTCTGCGGGAGATCGTAAGCCAGCGAATCTCTTCCATCGATTCGGCTTCGACGGCATCAGTACAGGGAGCATGAGCACTCTCGCCCCCGCGCCGCCGCGTACCCGCAAGCAGATCCCCGGTTTGCGACTCTCGCTCCCCTTCTACGTCTTCAAACCGTGGCTGAAGTTCGGCGAACCGATCCGGCTGTTTGAGTACCTGCGCAGGACCTACGGCAACATCGCCCAGTATCGCTTTCTCGGCACGCCCATCGTCTTTGTGAACGAACCGCGGATGATTCAGCAGATCCTGATCCAGGACGCGCACCGCTACGTGAAGGAGCGGACCGTCCGCCGGATGAAGATCCTGCTCGGCGAGGGGCTCATCACCTCCGATGAGCCGATCCACATGCGCCAGCGCCGCATCGCAGCCCCAGCCTTCCATCGTCAGCGCATTGCGGCTTATGGAGACCAGATCGTCGCCATCGCCGCAGCGCAGCGAGAGCACCTGCGCGATGGCGAGGTGATCGACATTGCTGCAGCCACGATGCAGCTCTCGCTGGAGATTGTGGCACGCACTCTGTTTGCCACCGAGGTGACGGACGACATCCGCCGCATCAACGATGAGGTGAACACCATCATGGAGTTGTACAACTTCATCGTGGCGTTTCCGCGCATCGAGCTGTTTCTCAACTGGCCTATCCCCGGCCTGGTGCGGTTTCGCCGGGCCAAGGCACGGCTGGATGCCGTTGTGAACCGGTTGATCCACCAGCGCCGCGAGGAGGTGGCGCAAGGCCTGCCCGATCGTGGAGATCTGCTCTCGATGCTGCTGCGGTCTGTCGACGATGAGGCCGACGCCGACGGACGCCACACCGGCATGAGCGACGAGCAGCTGCGCGACGAAGTGCTCACCATCTTTCTGGCTGGCTATGAGACGGTAGCCAATGGCCTGGCCTGGACCTGGTACCTGCTGAGCCAGAACCCGGAGGTTGAGGCGCGACTGCACGAAGAGGTGGACCGCGTGCTGGGCACCGGAGACACGGCGCGTCTGCCCACTCTAGCGGACTACGCCAGCCTGCGCTACACCGAGCAGGTGTTCGCCGAGGCTATGCGGCTCTATCCGCCGGCCTGGGCCATGGGGCGCATGGCGATCGAGGACACGACGCTGGGCGAGTATGACGTGCCGCGCGGCGCGCACGTCTTCTTCAGCCAGTACATCCTCAGCCGCGACCCCGAGTACTTTCCTGATCCGCTGCGGTTCGATCCCGAGCGGTTTACACCCGAGGCCAAGGCTGCGCGGCCCAGGTTTGCCTACTTTCCGTTTGGCGGGGGCAGTCGACAGTGCATTGGAGAGGCGTTCGCCTGGATGGAGGGCGTCTTCTCCATCGCGACCATGGCGCAGCAGTGGCGCATGGTCTACACCGGCACGGAGCCGCCCGTTCCGCAGGCGAAGATTACGCTGCGGCCCAGGGATCCGCTGCGCATGAGGCTGGTCCGCCGGTAGCAGCTCCGGCGAGAGATCTACGCACTTCCCGCTTTTAAAGCGTTTCATCTAGACCATTGTGCTGTGCCGTCGCTATGATGCCTTGCGGCGGATGACGAAGATACCTGAGTCGCCATACCGCATAGCATCTGATTCAGCTTTGTTCCATGTTTAAGGAGCCAGCAACGCCATGTCTTCCCGCACCGTTCGCCGCCACGCCCTTAGTCTGCTTGCCGCTGCAGCCCTGTTTGTTGTTCCTGCACTGGCGCAGTCGCCACTGCCAGACTCCCCAGAGATTCGCAATCGTGTCGACGCCATCGTGAAGAAGATGACGCTCGAGGAGAAGATTGACTATATCGGCGGCACCGGCTTTGCCGTGCGGGCTATGCCCGGGCTCAATCTGCCTGCGTTTGAAATGTCGGACGGCCCGTATGGCGTGCGCTCCAACGCCGGCTTCCCCTCCACCACCTATGCCGCAGGCATTGGTCTGGCCGCAACCTGGAACCGCGACCTGGCCTTCCGGGTGGGTCAGGGCATCGGTCGCGATGCGCGTGCGCGTGGTATTCACTACATGCTGGGCCCCGGAATCAACATCTATCGCTCGCCGCACAACGGACGCAACTTTGAGTACTTTGGCGAAGATCCCTTCCTGACCTCGACGATGGACGTGGGCTACATCACCGGCATGCAGACCCAGGGCGTCAGCGCGACGGTGAAGCACTTTATGGGGAACAACGCGGAGTACCTGCGCCACGATGAGAACTCGATCATCGACGAGCGCACGGCACGCGAGATCTACCTGCCCGGCTTTGAGGCCGCCGTCACCAAGGCGCACGTCGGCTCCATCATGGACTCCTACAACCTGACCAACGGTCTGCACCTGACCCAGAATCCGGTGTTCAACACGCAGATCGCCCGCAAGGACTGGGGCTTTGACGGTGTGCTGATGTCCGACTGGGATGCCACCTACGATGCGGTCGGCGCGGCCAATGGCGGTCTGGATCTGGAGATGCCCTTCGGCAAGTTTATGAACCGCAAGAACCTGCTGCCTGCGATCAAGGATGGACGGGTCGCAGAGTCCACCATCGACCAGAAGGTCCACAATATTCTGGATCTGGCGGCTCGCTTTGGCTGGCTGGATCATCCGCAGACCAATCCAGACCTTTCGCTGTTCAACGCAGAGAACAAGGCCGTGGCCCTGGACGCAGCACGCGAGGGCATGGTGCTGTTGAAGAACGAGGGTGGCGTGCTGCCGCTGGACAAGTCCAAGGTGAAGACGTTGCTGGTCGTCGGGCCAGATGCCTTCCCCGGCATTCCGGTTGGCGGCGGAAGTGCCAAGGCGATTCCCTTCCACACCATCAGCCCGCTGGAGGGCATCAGCGGCTACCTGGGCACTGCGGTGAATGTGCTGTACAGCCGCGGCCTGCCGACCATTACCGAGATCGCACGCGATACGCAGTTCATGACGGCGGCCGAGGGTGGCAAGCCCGGTGTGACGCTGGAGACCTTTGCCAACGCAGACCTGAGTGGCGAGGCCAGGACGAGCACCGTGCATCGCATCAACACCGGTGGCGTGTCGTGGGAGAGCTTCATGGACGATCCCGACGCAGCCATGGCGATGTTCTTCTCCGGGGCCAAGCACGAGACCTCGCACCGCTATACCGGCTATTACATGGCACCTGCGGCGGGTAACTACATCTTCGCCATGCAGGGTGCCGGTGAAGGCACCAGCAATCGCGTCTACGTGGATGGGAAGCTGATCTTCGACAACTGGAAGATCGTTCGTGCCTTCCAGCCGCAGACAACGCTGGCGCTGACTGCCGGGGCGCACAAGATCGTGGTGGAGGACGCACAGCACGGGCTCATCGGCGGCCGCCTGCGCTTCGGCATCGTGGCCGAGGACAAGGTGGTGACGCCTGCGGTTCGCGCCATGGCAGCCCACGCGGATGCCGTGGTTGTAACGGCGGGCTTTGATGCCGATAGCGAGGGCGAGGGCGGGGATCGCACCTTTGACCTGCCCTTTGGCCAGGACGAGTTGATCCGCGAAGTGGCGGCAGCGAATAAGAACACCATCGTCACCATCACCTCGGGTGGCAATGTGAACTCTGCCAGCTGGATCGACAAGGTGCCCGGCGTGCTGGAGAACTGGTACGCAGGCCAGGAGGGTGGAATGGCGCTGGCGGAGGTGCTGTTCGGCGACGTCAACCCCTCGGGACACCTGCCTGCCACGTTTGAGCGCAACGAGCAGGACAACCCGGCAGCGGCCAGCTACTATCCGGACAAGGATGGCGGCATCGATGTGACCTACAAGGAGGGCATCTTTGTCGGGTATCGCGGCTACGACCACAATCACACCAAGCCGCTGTTCCCGTTCGGCTATGGCCTCTCCTACACGACGTTCCAGCTGGCCAACCTCGCGGTTCACAGCGACGGCGCGACGGCGACGGTTACCGTCGATGTGACCAACACGGGCAAGCGGGCTGGGGCCGAGGTGGCCCAGGTCTACGTCTCGGATGGTCACGCCAGCGTGCCGCGCCCAGAGAAGGAGCTGAAGGGCTTTGCCAAGGTATCGTTGCAGCCCGGCGAGACCAAGCAGGTAAGCATCAGCCTGGACCCGCGCGCCTTTGCCTACTGGGATACGAACGCCCACAAATGGACGATTGCGCCGGGCAGCTTCACCATCGGCGTGGGCGACTCCTCCGATGCGTTGCCTCTGAAGGGCAAGGTCGATATCTCGGCGGCTGCGGCCAAGGCGGCCTTCTAACCCAGGTTGCAGTTTTCAAGGAGGTACCACCGTCTCACCTCCGCGCCGCCCCATCTCTTCACCAGGTGGGGCGGCTTTTTCTGTCTGTGTCGCATCACCACTTGGTTGCATAGGCAGGGCAGTTCCGTACTGGTACTGTCAAAGCAGCGCGCGGTTTATCCACCTCGGCTGCGGTTCGGCATCCGGTATGCTACGGACGTGCAGCAGACGAGCGGTGCTGCCGCCAGCGCAACTGCAACGAGGAGCACATGACGCAGACTGCAACCCTTCCGGCGAACTTTGGCGAGTTTCTGGGCAACGCTGCATCGGTAGAGCAGCTGCGCACAGCCATTGCCGCCGGTCGCCTGCCGAATGCGCTGATCCTGACCGGGCCCGCTGGCGCTGGCAAGTACACCCTGGCGCTGATGCTGGCTATGGCGATTGAGTGCGAACGTCAGCCGCGCGATCTCTGGTCGAATGGCCAGTCGCTGGCCTCGTTCTGCGGCGTCTGCTCCAACTGCACACGGATTGCCTCGGCCATTGATCTGGAGGCGCAGGTGGAGGCTGCTGTGGCGGCCCGCGAGGAGCTGCGCGAGACGGACAAGAAGGAGACGCGGGTGCTGATTCAGCCGCATCCTGACGTGCTGATTCTGCCGCCCGATCCGCCGCAGCTGCTCATCAAGCTGGGGCAGGTGCGCACGCTTATTCAGCGGGCCAACTACCTGCCCAGCGAGGCGCCTCGCAAGATCTTTATCCTCACCTCCGCGAGCCTGATGAAGGAGGCTGCGAACTCGCTGCTGAAGGTGCTGGAGGAGCCACCGGCCTACGCGCACCTGATTCTGCTGGCAGAGAATGCAGGCGAGCTGCTGCCCACTATTCGCTCTCGCTGCGCGCTGGTGCGGCTCGGTGCCCTGCCGGTGGAGGAGTTGGAGATGTTTCTGGCCGACCGGCGGTCTGAGGTGCCACCCCGCCAGCGCAATCTGATTGCACGGCTCTCGCAGGGCGCCGCAGGCAAGGCGCTGTCGTTTGATCTGAACGCCTACATGGAGGCACGCAACGACGCGCTGCTGCTGCTGCGCAACGCCGCCAGCGACCCCGACCATACAGCGCTGTTCAAGATGACTGAGACCTACCGCGCCGGGGCTGAGGGCCAGCAGAAGACCACTGCCCTGCTGCGCTGCCTGACGTTGCTGCTGGAGGATCTGCTGCTGCTGGGCGCGGGAACTCCGGAGCTGGTGCGCAACACGGACCTGCGGGCTGAACTGGAAAAGCTGGCACAGGTGCTGCACTTTGACTGGATTGAGCAGGCCTCACGCGGGCTTGACCAGGTGTATAGCGGCATGCGTCGCAATCTGCTTCGATCTCTCTCGCTGGACGCCTTTGCCGCCCAGCTAACCACAGCCGCCAGGTGACCCGCCGATGACTTATCCCTCCCCCAGCGATCGCCCTCGACTCAGCACCCGCTATCTGAATGCCACACTCTCGCGTCCTCGCACAGAGGAGGCGGTGGCCTCAGCGGGTGAGCTGTTGCGCTCAGGCGGATGTGTGGCCTTTCCTACCGAGACAGTCTACGGACTCGGCGCCAATGCGCTGGAGGCGGGCGCCGTGGCGCGCATCTTTGCCGCGAAGGATCGCCCGAGCTGGGACCCGCTGATCGTCCATATCAGCAGCGCGGCGATGCTGCATGAGATCGCCGAGGTGTCGCCGCGCGCGCAGCTGCTGGCAGAGGCCTTCTGGCCCGGGCCGTTGACTCTGCTGCTGCCGCGCACCTTCCGCGTGCCCGATGAGGTTACGGCCGGTCGGCGGCTGGTCGGCGTTCGGATGCCGGCGCATCCGCTGGCACTGGCCGTCATTCAGGCTGCGGGCGTGCCCATTGCCGCCCCCAGCGCCAACCGCTTCGGCCGCATTAGCCCTACCACGGCGGAGCATGTGCTGGAGGATCTGGAGGGTCGCATCGACGCGGTGCTGGACGGTGGGCCAACGACGGTAGGGGTTGAGTCCACGGTGCTGGATCCGAACGCCGAGCCGATGATGATCTACCGGCCGGGTGCGGTGACGCGCCAGATGATTGAGGATGTGGCGGGCCCTGCGGAGTACTATCAGGGCGATCAGTCGCAGGAGTCGCCGCAGGCATTGCCCTCGCCCGGCGTAGGGATGCGCCACTATGCGCCGCGTGCCCGGCTGCTGCTGGTGGCCGACGAGCCCACGCTGGTGCGCGCAGCCGTCCAGCTCAGTCAGGATGGCGAGCATCTGGGGGTGATGCTGCCGGAAGGCTGGACAGTCCCCGTGGCGGCTGAGGTGTTTCCCTGGGGTGATTGGCAGGACACTGCGGCGCTGGCGCAAAGTCTGTTCCGCGGGCTGCGCTCGCTGGACTCGCGCCGCGTAACGACCATCCTGTGCCCGGTGCCGCCGCCGGAAGGACTGGGAGCTGCGCTGCGCGACCGGCTCCACAAAGCAGCGCGTCCGCGATAGCTGCACTTCCCGCTCGAACAGCGCAAGACTTCGGCCTTATACTCAGGTATGCAAAACGCAGAGATCGAACTCAAGTTTCCCGTCTCCGATCCAGCGGCCTTGCAAGCCGCGCTGCCCGGCCTGGGCTTCCGGCTGGATACGCCCCGCACCTTTGAGCACAACACCCTGTATGACACGCCTGAGCGTGAGCTGCGCACGCGACAGCAGATTCTGCGGCTGCGCAACTACGGTGGTTTGTGGACGCTGACCCACAAGCGGCGGCCCGACAGCGGTAGCGACGACCTGCGCTACAAGGTGCGGATTGAGACCGAGACGACCGTCTCTGAGGGTGCAGCCCTGGCAGATATCTTTGGCCAGTTAGGGCTACGGCCTGCGTTTATCTATGAGAAGTACCGCTCGGAGTGGTCGCACGCGGTAGACGCCGCCAGCGATGCCACCGCCCACCTGGTGGTGGATGAGACGCCCATCGGCACGTTTGCTGAGTTGGAGGGGCCGACCGGGTGGATCGACCAGACGCTGGCCGACCTCGGCGTCGACCCGGCGATCTGCCTGACGGACAGCTACGGCAAGCTGTTCCTGGATTGGAAGACGCGCACCGGAAGCGCAGCCATGCACCTTACCTTTGCCGAAGTGGCGGCGACGCAGCTCGAGCTGGCAAACCGCTAACGAAAGCCCGCGCAATGCCGATGAGACCTCTGTAAAGGAGGTCGTCCCTTGCGTATCCGAACTCTCTCTCTCGCCCTGCCTCTTGCGCTCCTCGCCTGCCTCCCTGTCTCAGGGGTGGCAGCCAACCGTGCTGTCGTCACACGCAGCCAGCCGCGTTACCCGGAGCTTGCCCGGCAGATGCACGTGGCCGGCATGGTTATTATCTCGGCGATGGTGCTGCCGAACGGCACCGTCTCGGCAACCAGCGTGCAATCCGGTCATCCCCTGTTGGCTGCTGCAGCGCAGGAGGCGGTGAGCCGCTGGAAGTTTGAACCCTCGACAGAGCCCTCGACCGAGATCATCGAGATCAGGTTCAACGGCGACTCGCACTAACCCTTCTTACTCCCTGGCATCTGCCACCAACCCCCGAGGTAGAGCATGAATATTCGTACGAAATTTGCCCTAAAGACGTTGCTGGTCACCTCCACGATGCTGCTCAGCACGCTGGTCGTCGACATTCGTGTTCGCGAGGCAAATCGTCTCTCCGATCAACTGGTGTCGCAACATATTCCCGTGGTTGCCGACCTGCGCGACATTCGCGACAGCAGCACCAACAGTGTGCAGGCGCTGCAGGGCTATCTGTTGTTCGGCATCGATCCGCGTACGGCGGCCACCTTCAGCCAGCAGCGTCGACAGTCGACGCAGGCGACGCAGGCTGCGCTGGCCGACCTGATACGGCGCACGCAGGATATGGACATGGGCGAGGATCGCAGTCGTCTGGCGTCGGTGCTTTCCAGCGTCAATGCTCTGGGCCAGTTGGAAGAGCACGTGGAGTCGCTGAACGAAGCGCACGGCTCCGACGGCACGGCGCAAGCCTACAACCTGCTGCGCAACGATATCCTGTCGACGCAGCAGTCGCTCTCGGCCGAGCTTGCCGAACTTACCCGTTCGCAGATGGCCAAGGTGGATTCCGAATCTACTCGGCTGCGGCAGCAGAACAGCTCTGTGCTGTGGACGGTATGGGTGCTCACTGCCTTCTGCGTCGTACTCGGGTGGACGGTGGCTCTGATGCTGGGCTCGAAGATCGGCAGGAACCTTGGTGCCATCATGCGTCGCTCGGAGGCGATCGCCGCAGGCGACCTGACCGGCGAACCGTTGAACATCGAGTGCTCCGATGAGACGGGCTCGCTGGCCGTCGCAATGAATCAGATGCAGGACAACCTAGCCGGCATTCTGGGCACGGTGGTGGATACCTCCAGCAGCCTGACCCAGAGTGCGGCAACCATGCGCGGTGCGAGCGACAAGATTCACCGGCGCATCGACCAGCAGAGCCAGCAGACGCAACAGGCAGCCACGGCGATGCAGGAGATGTCTGCCTCCATTGCCGAGGTCTCCAACCACACGCAAACTGCGGCAGAGGCGGCACGGAACGCTGCGCAGACAGCCCGCGATGGCGGCATGATTGTGAAAGAAGTGCTGAACAACATTCACTCCATTGCCAATGCCGTGTCCGAGACCTCAACGACGGTCACGGTGCTGGGCGAGGACTCGCATCGCATCAGCCAGATCGTCACCGTCATTGACGAGATCGCACGCAAGACCAATCTGTTGGCGCTCAATGCTGCGATTGAGGCCGCGCGGGCTGGTGACCACGGCAAGGGCTTTGCGGTGGTGGCTGGCGAGGTGCGTCGGCTGGCCGAGAGCACGGCGCAAGCTACCGGCGAGATTGCGGGCATGATCCAGGGCATCCAGGAGCGGACGCGTGTCGCGATTGCGGGCATGGAAGCCGGTACCACGACCGTGGAGAATGGCGTGGCCACCACCAACCAGGCTGGCGAGGCGCTGAAGCGCATCATCGGCATGGCGGAGCAGGTGGACCGCATGATCACGCAGATTGCAGTTGCCACCTCGCAGCAGTCTGCGGCCGCAAACGAGTCCAGCGCCAGTCTGGATGCGATCCACACGCTCAGCCACGACAATCTGGGCGAGATGGCGACCACCGCGGCCGGCATCGAGAGCCTGCGCGACACGGCAGTGACCCTGCAGGAGCAGGTCGATCGCTTCCAGCTAGCTACAGGCCAGCAGGCCAGCAAGTCGGTGCAGCGTGGCGCACGTGGTGCAATGCCCGGCCTGGCGATCCATCAGCCAGCCTGACCGCAAGACCGGATGCACGCGCAGTAGAAAGCGACACGGGGGACACTGCCATCAGACAGTGTCCCCCGTGTCGCTTCTCGCTTGCAGTCTTGCTAGAAGATCTGGAAGTTGACCTCGATGTTCAGCTCTACCAGTACAGGCTTGCCGTTCTCCATGGCGGGCTTGAAGCGATATTGCCTCACCGCCTCGACTGCCTTCTCATCCAGGCCCATGCCCACGCCGCGAATGACGTGCACGTGACTGGGAAGACCATCTGTGCCGACCCAGAGATTGACCAGCACATTGCCGGCAAACTTCGCCTTGCGGGCCTCTTCTGAGAACTCAGGTTCTACGGAGTAGATGACCTGGGGCGCGCTGACGCCGCCACCGATGCGGCGAGGTCCGCCGCCCATGTTGCCGCCCGAGCCCGGGCCTATGCCACTGCCGTTGCCGGAGCCAAGCCCCGTACCGCTGCCGTTGCCCATGGACATGCCGACCAGCGGCGAGTTAGGCACACCAAAGTTGGGCAGATTGCTCTGCATCTTGATGTCTTTCTGCACCTCGACCGTTGGCTCGATCTTGATCTTGGGCTCCTGCAGTGGCGGAGCCTTGGGTGGAACGATCTGCGTATCTGCGAACTTCGGTGGCGAGCCCTTGGTGACCGGAGTGGGGCCGCGCTGGCCGCCGCCGCCGCCCATCGACTGCGACTTGACGGGTGCCATCGGCGGAATCTTGATGTCCACGGGCACGAGCGTGGTTACGGTCTTTGTCCCCATGGAGATGTGGCTCGCCAGCATCCAGCCGATGAGCAGGATGACCAGCACGTGTAGCACGACGGCGATCGCAGTCGATTTGGGGTCGCGCTTGACCGCCATGCGATCGACAACCGCAATTGGCTTGGATTCCAGCACCAGGGGCGGCAGCTTCGGCGGAAAGAAGACATCCCGCAGGCTGTTCCACAGCGACTCAAATACGTTTTCTTCGCGGGTCTCTGTCAGCCGGGGTGCGTCGCCGCCGCGCAGCACAGGCGCCTGGCGGGACTCGTCGAGCTCCGGTGGTGTCAGTAAGGAATTCCCCATATATGCTTCGCCCTGACGACGCCACGGCCGGCTATCCGGTCGCGGATCGTCTTGCCTCTCCCTGTCGCTTGCGCACCTCGTACAGCATTAACTACGTATCCGGTCTGCTGCCGGACTCCAGGAAACTGACGGGCGCGGCCTGTGGCTCCGTCTCCGCATTTTACTAACAAAGTCGATGCACGCGCCCAGTTTTGCTTACGGTGTAAGACGCGCCATTTCGCACAAGGTATCCGCTGCGGGGCGCAATCTTTTCATCGTGTCAACGGATACAATAAGGATTTGGCGCCAATGTCGCTGCAGCCCTGACTGAATTGTCTTGAGGAACGAATGTCCGAAGTCGCCCAGCAGAACCCATCGCAGAAGCCTTTGAAGAACACCCTGAACCTGCCCCAGACTGCCTTTGCCATGAAGGCGAACCTGCCCACCAATGAGCCGCTGCGGCTGGCCAAGTGGCAGCAGCAGGAGCTTTACGGGCAGATTCGCGCGGCGCGCGCCGGCCAGCCGGAGTACATCCTGCATGATGGCCCGCCCTACGCCAACGGGGCCATCCACCTGGGGCATGCGCTGAACAAGTGCATCAAGGACTTTGTGGTGAAGACGCGCACCATGGCCGGCTACAACGCGCCGTTCGTCCCCGGATGGGACTGTCATGGTCTGCCCATCGAGATCAAGGTGGACGAGCAGCTTGGCCGCAAGAAGCTGGAGATGGACCCGCTTGCCGTCCGCAAGGCCTGCCGCGAGTATGCGCAGAAGTATGTGGACCTGCAGCGCAGCCAGTTTGAGCGCATCGGCGTCTTCGGCCGCTGGAGCAACCCTTACCTGACGATGTCGTTCCCCTACGAGGCGGCGATCCTCGAGACGTTTTACAGTTTCTTCGAGAAGGGCTTCGTATACAAAGGCCTGAAGCCGGTGTACTGGTGCATCCACGACCGCACCGCGCTGGCCGAGGCTGAGGTGGAGTACGAACAGCACACCTCGCCCAGCGTGTATGTGCGGTACCGGCTCACCAGCGACGCCGCCGGAGTTGCCAGCGAGCTGCAGGGCAGACAGGACGTCTACACGGTCATCTGGACCACGACTCCGTGGACGCTGCCCGCCTCCTTGGCGGTAGCCTTTCACCCGGAGATGGAGTACGTCGCGCTTGCCACGGCGAGCGGAGTCTACGTGGTGGCGCAGGCGCTGCTCTCCAGCGTGATCGCACACTGCAGGCTGATGAGTGCGGCCAACCCGGCCGAGCCTGCGTCGCAGGCCGATATCCTGGCCCTGTTCCCCGGCAGCAAGCTCGAGTGTGTCACCTTCCAGCATCCCTTCCTGGAGCGTGAGGTGCTCGGCGTTACGGCCACCTACGTCACGGCCGATCAGGGTACCGGCGCAGTCCACACCGCGCCAGCCCATGGCGTGGACGACTTTGCCACCGGCAAGCGCTACAACCTGGATGAGGTGCAGTATGTGGACAACGCCGGACGCCAGCGCAACACCGGTCTGCACGGCGGCAACGATACGCCGCAAGCCTACGACGGCCTGACGGTCTTCAAGTCCAACCCGGTGGTGATTGAGCTGCTGCGCGAGAAGGGCGCACTGCTGAGCGCGACGGAGTTTGAGCATAGCTACCCGCACTGCTGGCGTTGCCACAACCCCGTCATCGTGCGTGCGACCGAACAGTGGTTCATCCGCATGGAGACGCCGGTAACGCTGCCGGACGGCAGCCAGACGACCCATCGACAGCAGGCACTGGATGCGATTCGCCATGTGAAGTGGGACCCGGCGTGGGGCGAGGAGCGCATCTCCAACATGATCGCCAACCGCCCGGACTGGTGCATCTCGCGCCAGCGCATCTGGGGTGTGCCGATCGCGGTCTTTCTGTGCGAGCGGTGCCATGAGCCGCTGAACGATGCGGCACTGCATCGTGCGATTGTGGAGCGCTTCCGCAGCGAGGGCGCAGACGCCTGGTACGCGCACGATGTGGCCACGCTGCTGCCAGCCGGCACGGCCTGCGGCTGCGGCTCGACGGAGTTCCGTAAGGAGATGGACATTCTGGACGTGTGGTTTGAGTCCGGCGCGTCGTGGCATGCCGTGCTGGAGACGGAGCCCGAGCTGCACTTCCCGGCCGACCTGTACACCGAGGGCGGCGACCAGCATCGCGGCTGGTTCCACTCCTCGCTGCTGGCCTCTGTGGCGCTGCGTGAGACTGCGCCGTACCGCATGGTTGCCACCTCCGGCTGGACGCTGGACGAGCAGGGGCGCGCCTTCTCCAAGTCACTGGGCAACGGCGTCGATCCGGTGGATATCGCCAACCGCCTGGGCGGCGAGATTGTGCGTCTGTGGGTCGCCTCGGTGGACTTCCGCGAGGATGTGGCCGCCAGCGAGAACCTGATGCAGCGCGTGAGCGAGAACTACCGCAAGCTGCGCAACACGCTGCGCTTTCTGCTGGGCAACCTGCATGACTTTACCCCCGCCGCGCACGCCGTGGCCTTTGCCGCGATGGAGCCTCTGGACCAGTACATCCTGGCGCGGCTGGCCGAG
Source organism: Acidobacteriota bacterium (assembly GCA_028872955.1). GTDB lineage: Bacteria > Acidobacteriota > Terriglobia > Terriglobales > Acidobacteriaceae > Edaphobacter. The sequence continues at coordinate 32,140 of JAGWNX010000007.1, read as the reverse complement.
GTGAACGACCGCATCCGCAAGGCGTATGACGAGTTTGAGTTCCACCGCGCATACCACACGCTGAATGAGTTTGTAAACACCGACCTGAGCGCGCTGTATCTGGACGTGCTGAAGGATCGCCTGTACACCTTTGCCCCCAACGCCCCGGCGCGGCGCAGCGCGCAGACCGCGTTGTGGCACATCGTCGAAGCTCTGACCCGGCTGATTGCGCCGATCCTGAGCTTTACCGCAGACGAGGTGTGGGAGCTGCTGCCGAAGGTGGAGGGACGCGAGTCCAGCGTGCACCTGGCGCTGTTCCCGGATCTTGGCGCGGTTATCACCGCAGAGGCGGCGCAGATCCGCAAGGACTGGGAGCAGGTGCTCGCCTCGCGCGCCAGTGCACTGGCGGAGTTGGAGACGTTGCGCCAACAGAAGACGATCGGCAAGGGCCTGGAGGCGAAGGTCGTGGTGCGTGAGACGACCCCGGAGACCGCGGAGTGGATGCGCCTGCTGCAGCGCCACGAATCGGCACTGGCTGAGCTGTACGGAGTCTCGCAGGTTGAGTTGCATCCGGGCACCGCCACGGCTGAGCCCGGAGTGCCGGCCTTCGCCGCACAGGTGGCCGATGGCACCAAGTGCGAGCGCTGCTGGCGCTACACCACCGACACGCGGCAGGACGCCGCAGGCAACACCGTATGCGCGCGCTGCACCGACGCTCTGGAAGCCATCGGCTACTACACGCAGGAGGCCCAGGCCTGATGACGACGCGTCGCGACGCACGCCCCTACCTGTTGTTGCTGGCCGTGCTGGCCGTGGTATTGGATCGCCTGAGCAAGCTCTGGATCGTCAAGCACGTTGACCCGGCTGAGCCCATCACCATCATCCCGCACGTCTTTCGCATTACGCACGTGCTCAACACCGGCGCGGCGTTCTCGCTGTTTGAGGATATGTCGCCACTTGCGGTTCGCAACGGTCTGGTGGCCTTCTCTCTGCTGGCCGTGGCGTTGGTCCTGGTGCTGTTGTGGCGCACAGGGCGCACCTTCTCCATGGGTTCGGTCGCATTCGCGCTCATCCTGGGCGGAGCCATCGGCAACCTGTACGACCGCATCCGCTTTCACCACGTCATCGACTTCCTTGAAGTTCACATCGTTCACTATCACTGGCCAGACTTCAACATCGCCGACTCCTGCATCTGCATAGGCGCGGCGTTGCTGTTTCTTGAGATCTTTCGTCCGCAACGCGAGGCCTGACGCGTCATCTCATCTTCTATGCCAGACCAGATCACAATTCGCGGCGCGCGCACGCACAATCTGAAGGGCGTGGACGTCGATATCCCGCACAACACGCTTACGGTGGTCTCCGGCGTGTCGGGTTCCGGCAAGTCGTCGCTCGCGTTCGATACGGTCTATGCCGAAGGCCAGCGCCGCTATGTGGAGTCGCTCTCGGCCTATGCGCGGCAGTTTCTGGAGCGCATCGAGAAGCCCGACGTGGATCACATCGATGGCCTGGCCCCGGCCATTGCCATCAAGCAGAAGAACCAGACGCGTAATCCGCGCTCCACGGTAGCGACCGCGACCGAGATCTACGACTACCTGCGCCTGCTGTACGCGCGCTGCGGCACGGTCACCTGCCTGCACTGTGGCGGCGTGGTGAAGCGTGACACGGTGGACGAGATCATCGCCGCGCTGCTGGCGCTGCCGGAGTCTACGCGGGTCTACGCGCTGTTCCCGATTGTGCGCGCTGAGGTGAAGCTGGAGCCGATGCAGGCTGCTGCCTCTGCGGCAGATGAGCCCGCGCCGAAGCCGAAGAAGGTTGCTGCTAAGAAGACCGCCAAGGCGGCGGCGCCCGTCTTTGACCTGACGGAGTCGCTGAAGGAGCGCCTGGGCGAGCTGCGGCGACGTGGCTACAACCGCTTGTTTCAGCCACGCGACGGCGCGGAGGCCCCGGGTCGCCTGGTCGAGTTCTCCACGCCGGAGTCACTGCTGGAGCTGGACTTCACGCAGCCGATCTTCGTGCTGATCGACCGCGTCGCGCTGTCGCCAGAGGTTCGCTCTCGCCTGGTCGATGCCATTGAGACCGGATATCGTGAGTCTGCGGAGATCCAGTTCCTGACTGTGCCGCGCGACGCCGAGGAGTTGCCACAGCGCTTACGCTTCTCTGCTGCGTTTGAGTGCACGGGCTGCCATCGCGCGTATCGGGAGCCGGAGCCTCGGCTGTTCTCGTTCAACAATCCCTTTGGCGCGTGCCCGCGGTGCCAGGGCTTCGGCAATACGATCGACTTTGACCCGAACCTCATCATTCCGGACCGCTCCCGCACGCTGGCGCAAGGCGTGGTGGCCCCGTGGACGACGCCGAAGTATCGCCCGCACCACACCGAGATGTTGCGCGCGGCCAAGGCTGCCGGCATCCCGACCGATGTGCCCTGGTACGATCTGACGCCGGAGCAGCAGCGACTGATCGAAGATGGCAGCGGCAGCTTTCCAGGCATTCGCGGCTTCTTTGCAGCGCTGGAGCGCAAAAAGTACAAGCTGCATGTGCGCGTCTTCCTCTCCAAGTATCGCGGCTACGCCGTGTGCCCGGAGTGTCGTGGTCAGCGGCTGCGCGCAGAGGCTCGCGCCGTGTTGATCAACAACCGGAACATCTGCGAGACCAGCGCCCTGACCATCGCTGCCGCCAACCAGTTCTTTGACAGCCTGGACCTCTCGCCTGCGCAGGCTGAGGTGGCCGGCAAGGTGCTGGAGGAGGTGCGTCAGCGGCTGCACTTTTTGCACCAGGTGGGGCTGGACTACCTGACGCTCGATCGCCTCAGCTCTACGCTCTCGGGCGGCGAGTCGCAGCGCATTCAGCTGGCGACGTCGCTAGGCTCGCGGCTGGTGGGCGCGCTCTATGTGCTGGACGAGCCCTCCATCGGTCTGCACACGCGCGATACGGCGAAGTTGATCCGCATCATGCAGGATCTGCGCGACCTGGGCAACACCATTCTGGTGGTGGAGCACGACCCTGACGTCATTCGCGCCGCAGATTACCTGCTGGACCTGGGGCCGGGTGCGGGCGAGCTGGGCGGTCAACTGCTTGCCGCCGGCACCGTGCCGGAGATTACCGTGAACCCGGCCTCCATCACGGGCCGCTATCTCTCTGGCCGAGCCACCATTCCGGTGCCGCGTCATCGGCGCGAGCCCGGCCGCGAACGCATTACCTTGACCGGAGCACGGGTGCATAATCTGCGCGGCGTGGACGTCGAAATTCCGCTGGGGCTGCTGTGCTGCATCACCGGAGTCTCGGGCTCGGGCAAGTCCACGCTGGTGCACCAGGTGCTGTATCGCGCCCTGATGCAGGCGCTGGGCCAGACTGAGGGCGGCGATCCATCGAACCTGTTTCGCGAGTTGACCGGCACGCAATATCTGAACGATGTGGTGTTGGTCGATCAGTCCCCGATCGGTCGCACGCCACGTTCCAACCCGGTCACCTACATCAAGGCCTTTGACGATATCCGCGTCCTGTTTGCCTCGCAGCCCGATGCCAAGCGTCGCGGCTTTGGGCCGGGCCACTTCTCCTTCAACGTGCCGGGCGGTCGCTGCGACGTGTGCGAAGGGGATGGCACGGTGACGGTGGAGATGCAGTTCCTGGCCGACGTCGAGCTGCCCTGCGAAGAGTGCAACGGAACACGTTACAAACCGTCGCTGCTGGAGATCAAGTACAAGAACCGCACCATCCACGACGTGTTGAACATGACCGTCAAGGAGGGGATGAGCTACTTTGCCGGACATCCTAAGATTGTGGACAAGCTGCAGGTGCTGGACGAGGTGGGGCTGAGCTATGTGCGGCTGGGCCAGTCGGCCACTACGCTCTCTGGCGGCGAGGCGCAGCGCGTCAAGCTGGCCAGTCATCTGGCCACGGTACGCAACTCCTCCACCCGTGGCGACACAGCCAGCCAGACCGCCGCGCGTATGCGCAGCCGGACGCTCTACATCCTGGACGAGCCCACGACCGGCCTGCACTTTGACGATGTGCAGAAGCTGCTGGCGGCCTTCCGCAGGCTGCTGGATGGCGGCGGGTCGCTGCTGGTGATTGAGCACAACCTCGACGTCATCAAGTCTGCCGACTGGGTGATCGACATGGGCCCGGAGGGTGGTTCTGGCGGTGGCGAGGTGGTTGCGGTCGGTACGCCGGAGGAGATCGCCGCCAACCCGGCCAGCATTACCGGGCAGTGGCTGGCGCCGGTGCTGGAGACTCGCGGGACGCAGGCACAACCCGCGCTCTGCTAGACTCCTTCCGCCATGCACACCTTCTTTCGCGCCACACTCTGCGTCCTCACGCTGCTTGCCGCTGCCACCTCGCCGTTCGCGCCCGCCCAGCAGGTTATTCCGCTGGCACCTGCCGACCAGGCACCTGCTTACCCTGAGCTGCACTACTTCTCCAAGGCATGGAACACGGAGGTGGTGAGCAATGTGACGCAGCCGAGCCTGACGGTCTACGCGCCGCCGGCCAGCCAGCGCAACGGTACGGCCGTGGTCATCTGCCCGGGCGGCGGATACATGGCGCTCTCCATCACCAGCGAGGGAGTCGATGTCGCCAGGTACCTGAACGCGCGCGGCGTTACGGCCTTTGTGCTGAAGTATCACCTGATGCATACCGGCACGGACGCCACCACCGAGTTCGTGGAGCTGTACAAGGATCACCCGCGGTTTATGCAGCGCGTCGCGGAGGTGGAGCCACTTGCCGTCGCCGATGCGCTTGGCGCCGTGACCTATGTGAAGCAGCACGCCGCAGAGTGGGGCATCCAGCCGGAGCGGGTAGGCATCATGGGCTTCTCGGCTGGCGGAGCCATCACCACCGAGGTCGGCTATCACTACACGGCGGCCAGCCGTCCAGCGTTTGTCGCACCGATCTATCCCGGTCATCCTCTGCATGAAGCGGCCGTGCCCGCGGACGCTCCGCCGCTGTTTGTGGCCGCGGCCAGCGACGACTCACTCGGGCTGGCCCCGCAGAGCGTCGCGCTGTACTCACAGTGGCTGGCTGCGCACAAGACCGCCGAACTGCATCTGTACGCCAAGGGAGGCCACGGCTTTGGCATGAAGCATCAGGGCCTGCCGACCGACCACTGGATTGACCGCTTCGCCGACTGGCTGGGGCAGCAGGGCTTTCTGCCAGCCAGGTAGCGCAGCAGCAGGCTGGTGGGCGCGATGACTTTCGACATGGCTGCGCCCCAGCAGCTAAGCTGGTGGGGTGAATGCTGCACGCACCACCGCTCCCCTTGCCCGCGCCATGCTGACCGCTCTGTTACTGTGGGGCCCTGCCCAGGCTGTCGGCCTGGCCCAGCTGCCCGCTGGAACGACCGATACCACCGCTGCGCCCGCCCAGGACCCGTTGCGAGCCCAGGCAGCCAGCGCGCTGGACCAGCACGACTACGCCACGGCGCTGCGACTGCTGACCACGCTGACGACGCAGCACCCCGGCGATGCCCACCTGCTCTATGACCTGGGTGCTACCCAGGAGGCGCTGGACCAGGATGCCGCAGCCGCTGCCAGCTATCGCAGCGCGCGCGACGCCGCCCCCACGATGATGGAGCCGCAACTGGCGCTGGGACTGCTGCTGGCACGCACCGGGCAAATGCAGGCGGCGCATGAGGCGCTCGCCGCGGCGGTCGCGGTGCCGGGTTCGGACCCGCTGCTGAAAGCGCGCGCTTACCGCGGCCTGGCCCGGCTGGATGTGCGCTCCAATCCGGCAGGCGCGTCGGCAGACCTGCTGGAGGCGCTCAAGCTCTCACCGGAGACGACGGACGACCTGCTGCTCTCGGCGGAGATCTCCGAGGCGGCCAACGACCTGCCGGCTGCGACGGCCACCTACCGCCGGCTGCTGGCGACCGATGCCAACAATGCGGACGCCGCCGCCGGGCTTGCGCATGTTTTGCTGCGCCAGGGCCAGGTGGCGGAGGCCGAGCCGTTGCTGACCAAGGCGCTGGCCGCGCACCCGGGCGACGTCGCCATGACTGCCCAACTGGCCGAGCTCTATACCGACCAGGACAAGCCCGAGTTGGCGCTTCCTCTGGTCGAGCGTTTGCACGCGGCCAACGCTGCAGACGCTGGAGTTACGCGCCTGCTGGCCCGGCTGTACAGTCGCAACCAGCAATACGACAAGGCCGAGCCGCTTTATGCCGCCCTGACAGCCACCAGTCCGGCCGATCCGGCCCTGCTCGACGCCCGGGCGGATGCCCTGATCCACCTGCACCGCTCCCCGGAGGCTGTGACCCTGCTAAAGCAGGCGCTTGCCCACCCCAACAGCTTTGCCAGCCCGCAGGACCTGGGTATGGCGGCCAGCCACCTGGCCTTTGCTGCCTCGGCAACGAATGATCCGGTGCTGACATTGCAAGCGCTGAAGGTTCGTGATAGTGTCTTGCCACAGTCTCCTGCAGCGGTGTTTCTTGCGGCAACGGCCACGGACAAGCTGCACCAGATTCCTCAGGCAATCGAGCTGTACAAGAGGTTCCTGAGCGTGGCAAACGGCAAGTTTCCAGATGAGGAGTGGGAGGCCAGCCACCGCCTGATCACTCTTCAAAAGATGAAGTGATTCGCGCTTCTACGAGGTGCGTGATGACTCCAAAGATCGCTTCCGTCCTCGCCTTACTATCGGCTTTCACCCTGATCCCTGCGGCACACGCGGCGACCTTCGACGAATCCATTCCCACGGCCCAGACCCTGCAGCAGTTGGAGCAGCAGGCGCTGCAGGCCGATCCGCGTGAGCAGATCTTCCTCTACACCCAGCTCGTCCATAGCATGACGGAGTTGGCTGGGCGCCAGTTACTGGAGGGCGATGCCGACCGCGCCAGTGCAACGCTCAAGCAGGTTGCCCGCTATGTGCAACTCATTCATGTGGGTCTGGCGCGCGACTCCAAACGGCTGAAGAACGCGCAGTTGCTGATGCACCACACCACGGTCCGCCTGAATGACTTTCTGCACGCGGCCTCGGGCGATGACCGTGACACCCTGCAGGCAACGCTGAAGCAGCTGGACTCCGTGCAGGACGAGCTGCTGAACCAGGTGTTTGCGCGGTAGACTGGCCAGTGTGATGCAGCGGCGCCATCTTCTTCGAGGCTCGATCTTGCTGTGCCTGGCCGCAGCCGTGCCTGCGCTGCAAGCCCAGCAGCGGGAGTCTGCGCTCTCCGATGCCGAGATTGAGCAACTCCGCGATGCCGCCTACTTCCCTGCCAGCCGGGTCATGGTGTTCGTGAAGATCGTGGATAGCCGCGTTGATCGCCTGCGCGCGCTGTACGCCAAAGCCCGGCAGCCGGGCCGCGAGGAAGATACGCACGACCTGCTGGAGCAGGTCACGTCGATCTGCGACGAGCTGCAGGACAACCTGGACGACTACAGCACGCGGCATCGCGACGTTCGCAAGCAGCTACCCAAGCTGCAGGATGCCATCGAGCGCTGGACCTCGACCATTCGCGGGCTGCCCGAGGACGAGGCCTACGACGTCTCGCGTCGGCTCACGCTCGAGTCGTTGGGTGACCTGCGCGAGGAGGCGGCAAAGATGCTGGAGGATCAGAAGACCTGGTTCGCCGCCCATCCTCCGCCCAAGAACGGATCTACCCAGAGCGACCGCTAGCGCATGTTAAGCTAGCCGTAGCGTGACGGGAACCCAGGCGGCAACAGCACTCGAAGCAATCTTTCAGCTGGAGTATCGTGAGCTTCGGCCATGTGCGCCTATGCCTCCGGTGCAGGTCCGTTTTCGCCGCTTCACCTCGCTCAACACCACCATTCGGCTTCGCGAAGGACAACTGCACGTCAGCCTGTCTGACCTGCTGGAGTCGGCCCCGGAGAGTGTGCATCACGCCATCGCGCACATTCTGCTGGCCAAGCTCTACCGCAAACCCATCGCCCGCCTGCACGCAGACCGTTACCGGCGCTATGTGCGGTCCGAGTCTGTGGCCAGCCAGGCCGAGCAGATACGGCAGATGCGCGGCCGCAAACGGGTCTCCACCGCGATCGGTCATCAGTACGATCTGGACGAGGTGTTTGAGAGCCTGAATCAGCGCTTCTTCCATGGCCTGCTGGGGCGTCCTACCCTCACCTGGTCTGCGCATGCCGCACGACGCACGCTGGGCCACTATGACGCGGCGCACAATACCATCGTCGTGTCGCGGGTGTTTGACCGCCCCGGCACGCCGCGCTACGCCATTGAGTACCTGCTGTACCACGAGATGCTGCACCTGAAGCACCCTGTCCGGGTCAAGAGCGGTCGGCGGTGCGTCCACTCCCGTGAGTTTCAGGCCGAGGAGCGGCTGTTCCCGCAGTGGGAAGAGGCCAAGGCCTTTCTGCGGCTGCTCTAGAGGCAACCAACCGAAGCGCGTTCAACCTTGCGGCAACCTTGGCGTGCTACTATTCCGCGTCTCACTATCCCACGCTTGAGGTTTCGTCTATGAGCCTTTCCAAACGTGCTATCGCGGAGTTCTTCGGCACCTTCTGGCTGGTCTTCGGGGGCTGTGGCGCGGCGGTGCTGGCGGCTGCCTTTCCTGCGCTCGGTATCGGCTTTGTCGGGGTCGCGCTGGCCTTCGGCCTGACGGTGCTGACCATGGCCTTTGCCATCGGACCTATCTCCGGCTGCCACCTGAACCCCGCTGTCTCCATCGGGCTGGTCGCCGGCAAGCGCTTCCCGGCAAGCGAACTGCCTGCCTACGTGGTGGCGCAGGTGCTGGGCGCGATCGCCGCCTCAGGCGTGCTGTACCTCATCGCCAGCGGCAACCCGTCGTTCTCCCTGGCCGGTGGTTTCGCCTCCAACGGCTACGGGGTGCACTCGCCGGGCGGCTATGCCCTGTTCTCCTGCTTCCTGATTGAGCTGGTGCTGACCGCGTTCTTCCTGCTGGTCATCCTGGGCTCGACCGATGCGCGCGCGCCGAAGGGCTTTGCGCCGATTGCAATCGGCCTGTGCCTGACGCTCATCCACCTCATCAGCATTCCGGTCACCAACACCTCGGTCAACCCGGCACGCTCCACCGGCCCGGCGCTGTTTGTCGGCGGGTGGGCGGTGAGTCAGCTATGGCTGTTCTGGGTTGCGCCCATTCTGGGTGCAATCGTGGGCGGGCTGCTCTACAACGGCGTATTTGAGGCCAAATCGGAGTAAGGCATCCGGCCGGCCCTGCTTAGCCGGGCTGGCCGGTCTCCACTGGCGGGCTCCACAGGCTGCCACGGTTGCTGGCTACTGCCATCACCAGGGCGCCAGCCACAATGCTGCCGAGTGCTGCTGTCTGCGCGTTGCTCATGCCCCAGTACAGGCGGGGATTGATGCGGACAAACTCGACCAGAAAGCGGCCGATCCCGCTCAGCACCAGGTACAGGCCTGTCAACCAGCCGACGTGTCGTGGCGAGCGGCTCAGGCGCCATAGAATCCAGAAGACGAGCAGCGAGAAGAGTAGCTCGTACACCGGAGTCGGCTGCACCAGGTCTGGCGTGGGCACCAGCGCGTCAGGACGCATGTGCACTCCCCAGGGCAGCGTCGTCTTGATGCCGTAGTCGCCATCGCCGCTGGTCAGGCAGCCGATTCGCCCTACGCCATAGCCGATGGCTGCGGCCGGGGCCGCCAGGTCAAGCATGCGCAGCGCGCCCAGCCGAGGCCCGGGCTGCTCTGGCTTCTCGCCGTGCATGCGGGCCATCCGCCCCTGCACCATCAGCGCCAGAATGCCGGCCAGCATGCCGCCATACCAGGCAAAGCCGGCCTGAAACCAGCGCAGAAACCGCCCCAGCACGCTGAGCGGGCTGCTCCAGCCGGGCGCGACGATCTGCCGTAGCGAGAAGGTCAGCTCCGGGATGCTCTGCAACTCATGCCAGGTCTTGGCGCCTAAGACGCCGGAGACAACGACCACGGCGACCACGTTCAACGCATCGGCAGCCACGCCGTACCGGGTAAAGTTCCGATGCAACACCACCGTCGCCGCGACAGCGGCCAGCCACAGCAGCAGACCAAAGGTGCCCAGGTGCACCGGACCCAGATTGATGTAGGGATACATAGACCTCGCCTGGGTTAAGTATACGGTTCTGCAGGCAGTTTGCCTGTGCATCGGCAGCCCTTCCCCTGCGGGTGCCATTCGCGCTACCCTGTCTCAAATGTCTGCTCACACCACCCCTGCCTTCCCTGATCCATCCACCATGGAGATTCTCTTCACCCGCGAGCAGATCGCACAGCGCACGCGCGAGATCGGCGCGCAGATTACTGCCGACTACGCGGGGAAATCGATTGTGCTGATCGGCGTGCTCAAGGGAGCCGCCATCTTCCTGGCGGATCTCGCCCGCGCCATCGGCGTGGACAACACCTTTGACTTTGTGGCAGTCTCCAGCTACGGCCGCGCCAAAGTCTCTTCGGGAGCCGTCAAGCTCATCAAAGACATCGACAACCCGATCGAGGGTAAGGATGTGATTCTGGTGGAGGACATTCTGGACACCGGGCTGACGTTGAGCTACCTGCGCGGCATGATGCTTCAGCACAAGCCGGCCTCGCTGAAGATTGCCACCTGCCTGGATAAGCCGGAGCGGCGCCTGGTGCCCATCGAGGCGGACTACGTTGCCTTCAAGATCCCCAACCAGTTTGTCATTGGCTACGGGATGGACTACGCAGAGCGCTATCGCGGGGTCGAGGATATTCGTCTCTTCCCGGACGACGCCGGGCACTAGTCCGGGTCATCTAACCGGGCTCGGCGTCGACGCCGCTGCGGCTCCCGCTCTGGTTCCAATCGCCACAGGCAGACCAGCAGAAACAGAATGGGTGGGACGGCGACCAACAGATACGGCACAAACTCCAGCATGGATGCGCTCCTCTCGCGTATCCATTGATTGCAGCGTTGCTGACATCAAGAACTCGTCGGCAAACCGTAACGTGCGCCTAAGAGAGTCGTAAAAAGTTCGTCATGCCGGCCGGGGCCAGGGGTCGCACCGGAATCACGAGCTTGTGTGCCACCACACAAGCCCGGGTGAGTGCTCACCCGTGGACGCGCGGTGGAATCCACGCCGTAATGCACACCCTCGCGCCCGTATGATACAAACAGACCGGCAACCGGCCAAAGGAGCATCATGAGCACCTTGCCTCAGACCAACACCGGAACCTACGACGCTGCAGCATTTGCCGCGGATGCGTTGTCGTCGCCGCAGCAGCTGGCCGCGTTGCTGGATCACACGCTGCTGAAGCCCGACGCCACGCGCAATCAGGTGCTGCAGCTCTGTCGCGAGGCCGCCGAGTACCGTTTTGCCTGCGCCATGGTCAATCCGTTCTGGGTATCCACGGCGGTCAGCGCGTTGGCCGGCACCGGAATCCCGGTTGGCGTGGTCATTGGCTTCCCCCTGGGTGCCACGCTCTCGGCCTCCAAACGGGATGAGACGGCGCGGGTTCTGAAGTACGGAGCGCATGACGTGGACATGGTGCTGAACGTGGGACTGCTGAAGTCTGGCCAGCCGGGGGATTACGAGGCCCTGCAGCAGGACATCCGCGGCGTGGTAGAGCTGGCGCATGGCGCTGGAGCCATCGTCAAGGTGATCCTCGAGACCTGCCTGCTGAACTATGAGGAGAAGCTCCGCGCCTCAGAGATCGCGCTGGCAGCTGGAGCAGACTTTCTGAAGACCAGCACCGGCTTTGCCAACGGTGGCGCCACGGTGGACGACATCGCCATCCTGCGGGGTGTCGCGGGTGCGCGTGCCGGCGTGAAAGCCTCCGGCGGCATCCGTTCCCTGCACGACGCCCGGCTGATGCTGGAGGCGGGAGCAAGTCGCATCGGGGCCAGTGCGAGCGTCAAGATTCTTGCCGAGCTCAGGGGTGAGATTCCCACCGCCACGGCACCCGCTGGATACTAAAGCGAACGAAGCCCAGTACGCTGCCTGTTGCGAATCTGCCACTGCCCCTTTTACGCTCGCCCCGTGGAGCTTGCCAGTAGATCATGACCGACGTAGCCAACCCGATGGAGCCCAGCACGGGAGACCACTTCGAAGGCGACTACCGCCCCGCAGAGCCAACCGCGCAGCAGCCTGCGAACGTGCGCGTGGAGCCACTGCAGATCGAGTTTCTGCACCGGCTTGCCGATGCTCTGAACACCACGCTGGACCTGAATACCCTGATGCATCGGGTAGCGGATCTGGTCCGCGCCGTCATCGACTACCGCATCTTTGCCATCCTGCTGTTGAATGACCGCACGCAGGATCTGCGCATGCGCTTTCAGATCGGCCACACGCCGGAGATTGAGCGCATGCGCATCCGGCTGGGCCGCGGCGTCGTAGGCATGGCGGCGATGCAGCGCACCTCGATTCTGGTCGAGGACGTCAGCCAGCTGGAGAACTACATCAACGCCAATCCGGACGTGCGGTCCGAGCTGGCCGTGCCGCTCATCATCAAGAACAAGGTGATCGGCGTGATCGATATCCAGTCGGAGTCCCTCGGCTTCTTCACCCGCGATCACCAGCGGCTGCTGGAGCTGGTGGCCTCCCGGGTTGCCGTAGCGATTGAGAACGCCCGTCTGTACACGCGCGTCTCCCGCCAGGCGCAGACGCTGACCGTGCTGAACGACATCTCGCGCGAGATTACCAGCATTCTGGATCTGGACGATCTGCTGGAGCGCATCGGCGTGCTGCTCAAGCGCGTCATCGACTTCCAGATGTTCTCTATCCTGCTGTGGAACGACCGCACCAGCCTGCTGGAGCATCGCTTCTCCACACGCTACGGCGAACGGATTCAGCGGGAGCGCACCATCCGGCTGGGGCATGGCATCATCGGCACCGCCGCGGAGCAGCGTCAGCCCATCCTGGTGCCGGATGTGCGCAAGGAGCCACGCTACCTGGCAGAGAATCCGGAGACTCGCTCAGAGCTCTCCGTCCCGCTCATCTACAAGGGCAAGGTGATCGGCGTGCTGGACCTGGAGCACACACGCGTCAATTACTTTACGGAGGATCACCAGCGCACGCTGGGCACACTCGCCGCGCAGGTGGCCATCTCCATTGCCAACGCGCGGCTGTACCAGCGCATCCAGGAGGAAGAGCAACGGCTGGAGCGCGATCTGGCGATGGCGCGCCAGGTGCAACTGCGGCTGCTGCCGCCCTCCCCGCCCCGGCCGCACCGTGCCGAGTTTGCTGCAGCCTTTCTGCCGGCGCGCTCCATCGGTGGCGACCTGTATGACTTTCTGGACTACGGCCCGGGGCGAACCGCGCTGGCCGTGGGCGACGTCTCCGGCAAGGCCGCACCAGCAGCGCTGTACGCCGCGCTGGTCAGCGGCATTCTGCGTTCGCTGGCCAGCCAGCACCTGCCGCCGGCAGAGCTGCTGGCCGCACTCAACGACCAACTGCAGGAGCGCAAGCTGGACTCGCAGTACGTCACCATGCTCATCGCCGTGTGGGATGACGCGAATCAGACCATCGAGATCGCGAACGCGGGCTCCGTCCAGCCGCTGTTTTTGACGGCAACCTCCGGTAGCCTGACCCATGCCTACGAGGTGAAGACCGTTGCCGCCGAAGGCTTCCCGCTTGGCCTGTTTCCTGAGGCAAAGTACGAGGCCTTCACCCTGGCTACCCAGCCCGGCGATATGATGGTCTTCTTCTCCGACGGCATTGTGGATGCAGAGAACTCCGCCGGTGAGATGTTTGGCAGCGAGCGCCTGGCTACCCTGCTGGAGCAACACCCCACTGCCGCCCGCAGCGCCCGCAGCACCGTGGACGCAATTCTGGAGGCTGTGCAGAACTTCCAGTCCGGCACCGAGCACTTTGACGACGAGACGGTCGTCGTCCTGCGAACCCTCTAGGCCAGCCCTCCACGCAAAACGGCCGCCCGCAGGCAGCCGTCGCGTTGCTTCCTCAGGTTGCGCCGTGGTCAGCTCTGCTGGCCCAGCACCACACGCAGGTCGTTGCCGGTCATGTCCTTCGGCTTCTCCAGTTGGAGCAGCGAGAGCATCGTCGGCGAGATGTCGCGCAGGCTGCCACCGTCGCGAACGCCCACCTTCTTACCCTCTTCCGTGATCAGCAGGAAAGGCACGGGGTTGGTGGTGTGCGCCGTGTGCGGGCCGCCAGTCACCGGGTCAATAAGCATCTCGGCGTTGCCGTGGTCCGCCGTCACCAGCAGGCTGCCGCCATACTGTCGCACGGCGTTGTAGATGCGGCCCAGTTCGCGGTCTACGGTCTCGCAGGCGCGTACGGTGGGCTCAATCTTGCCGGAGTGCCCCACCATGTCGGCGTTGGCAAAGTTGACGATGATCACGTCAAAGGCCGTATCGTTCACGGCTTTGATCACGGCGTCCGCAATGCCCGCTGCGGACATCTCCGGTGCCAGGTCGTAGGTGGCCACCTTTTGCGAGGGGATCAGTACGCGATCCTCCCCCGGAAAGGGCTTCTCGATGCCACCGTTGAAGAAGTAGGTGACATGCGCATACTTCTCTGTCTCAGCGACGCGCAGGTTACGCAGGTTAGCCTGGCCCATCACATTTGCCAGCAGGTTATCCATGCTCTCAGCCGGGATGACGATAGGCAGCTTGAAGTTCTTGTCATACTGCGTCATGCAGACGTAGTGCAGGCCCTTGGGCACGATGTTCAGCGGAATCTCCTGATCCAGCTCAACCGCCTTGGGCAACTGGTGACCCTGGCTGCCGATGGGGTCGTTGGTCAGGCCGGAGTTGCGCGTCAGCACCCGGGTAATCTGGCGAACGCGGTCGGCGCGGTAGTTGAAGTTCAACACCACGTCCTCGTCCTGAATCAGCCCAATGGGCTGGCCCGCCGCATCCACACAGGTGAAGGGCGGAATGAACTCATCGGTAACACCGTTGTTGTAGTGCTCCTGCACCTTGGCCAGCGCATCCCCAACACGACCGCCCTCAGGGCGTCCTGTCACCATCGCGTCAAACGCCTGGAGTTCCTTCTCCCACCGCAGGTCGCGGTCCATCGCGTAGTAACGGCCTGAGACGCTGGCCAGCTGACCGGCGCCCACAGACTGAAACTCCTGCAGCAACTGCTTCAGATAGCCCAGGCCAGAGGTGGGCAGGGTGTCGCGTCCGTCCATAAAGGCATGCACGTAGACGCGTGGCAGCTTGTGCTGTGCGGCCAGCTTGAGCAACGCAAACAGGTGCCGCAGGTGCGAGTGGACGCCACCATCGGAGACCAGCCCGATGATGTGCAGCGCACGACCGCGCCGGGCGGCCGTCTCCACTGCCGTCACCAGGGTCGGGTCGGTAAACAGCGAACCGTCCTGGATCGCGACGTCGATGCGCGTCATATCCATGCGCACAATGCGACCGGCTCCCAGGTTGAGGTGACCCACCTCGGAGTTGCCCATCTGCCCGTCGGGCAGGCCGACGTAGTGCTCGCTGGCGCGCAGCAGCGTATTGGGGTACTGCGCCAGCAGGCCGTCATAGACCGGCTTACGGGCCAGAGCAATAGCGTTACCGTGGGACTCAGGGCGATAGCCCCAACCGTCAAGGATCGTCAGAACAATAGGCTTGGACATAGTCTGGAACAGGATACCAAGAGTTTCTCGCCTCTGTAGCGCTTACTCCACGACTTTGCTGGTGGCGCTAGAGTTTGATGCCGTGCTCGCCAATGTCAGAGAACGCGCTAAGCAGGTTGGTCATGTCCAGCAGCTCGCGCACCTTCTTCGAGAGGTTCACCAGCTCCAACCTGCACTTATGGCTCCGTGCCGCCACCAGCAGCCGCACCAGCGTGCCCAGGCCCATGCTATCCATGTGGCGCAGGTCCGAGAGGTCCAGCACCAGGTGACTGGTCTCGGCGGTGAGTGGCTGAACCTGCTTGTAGAACTCTCCAGCCACACCAAAGACCAGCTCGCCCAGGCACCGGACGACGATCTTCTCCGGTGTGCGGTCAATCTCCAGCGTAAAACGGCTTTGGCTCACAGTCTCGGTCATCGCGTGGCTCCCCTCAGGCGGCTTCAGTCTCTCACAAACGGCGGAGCCCACTCCAGCGCAGGCAGTGGGCTCCGTGTGTCGCTCTGGTGCAGATACAGTTATTTGCCGAAGTTGATGGACTCCAGGCCCAGGAACTCCGCGCCCTGGCCAAGCTCCTCCTCAATGCGCAGCAACTGGTTGTACTTGGCAATGCGGTCGGTGCGGCTGGCCGAACCGGTCTTGATCTGCCCGGCTCCGGTGGCGACGGCGAGGTCGGCGATGAAGGTGTCCTCGGTCTCGCCCGAGCGATGGCTGATGATGCGGGTGTAGCCGTAGCGGCGGCCCAGCGCGATCGCCTCCAGCGTCTCCGTCACGGTTCCAATCTGGTTCACCTTGATGAGGATGGAGTTGCCTACGCCCTGGTCGATGCCCATCTGCAGGCGGCGCGAGTTGGTGACGAACAGGTCGTCGCCCACCAGCTGGATGTGGCCCAGCGTCTCGGTCAGGTACTTCCAGCCGTCCCAGTCGTCCTCAGCCAGACCGTCCTCAATCGAGACGATCGGGTAGCGGTTGGCCCAGTCCTTCCAGTAGTCCGCCATCTCCTTGGAGCTCAGCTCGCGCTTGTCCGACTTCTTGAAGATGTACTTGCCGGAGTCCTTGTCGTAGAACTCGCTGCTCGCCGGGTCCAGGGCGATGCAGATCTGCTCGCCGGGCTTGTAGCCAGCCTTCTCAATCGCCTGCAGAATCAGCTCAACCGCCTCTTCGTTGGACTTGAGCGAGGGAGCGAAGCCACCCTCGTCGCCCACAGCGGTGTTGTAGCCGTTCTTCTTCAGCACACCCTTCAGGGTGTGGAAGACCTCGGTGCCCCAGCGGAGCGCATCCGAGAAGGTCTCCGCACCGACCGGCATCACCATGAACTCCTGAAAGTCGACGTTCGAGTCGGCGTGCGATCCACCGTTCAGGATGTTCATCATCGGGGTCGGCAGCACCGAGGCGTTGACCCCGCCCAGATACCGGTAGAGCGGCAGCTTCAGCGCGTTGGCTGCGGCACGGGCAGTCGCCATGGAGACGGCGAGGATCGCATTGGCACCCACCTTGGACTTGTTCTCCGTACCGTCCACGGCCAGCATCGTCGCATCGATCAGGCGCTGGTTCGCGGCATCCATGCCGATCAGCTCCGGTGCCAGCAGCGACTCGACGTTCTCGACGGCCTGCAGCACGCCCTTGCCAAGATAGTGGGCCTTGTCGCCGTCACGCAGCTCTACAGCCTCATGCTCGCCGGTAGAGGCGCCAGACGGTACTGCGGCACGGCCCTTGATGCCACCTGCAAGGACAACATCGGCTTCCACAGTGGGATTGCCGCGGGAGTCAAGAATTTCACGTGCCTG
The DNA here is from genome assembly GCA_028872955.1 of Acidobacteriota bacterium. Taxonomy (GTDB): domain Bacteria; phylum Acidobacteriota; class Terriglobia; order Terriglobales; family Acidobacteriaceae; genus Edaphobacter. The sequence goes on along the minus strand of JAGWNX010000007.1, from coordinate 14,923 downwards.
TATCGAGACGATCTCGGTCATATTGCTCCTGTTTTCTGGTGCTGCTGAATTTGAGGTGACCACCCTATGGTTCAGCCGGTCATTAAGTTTGATCCGGCGATCCACAGCGATTGCGCCGCCTCCAGCGACGGAGATGGAGGATACGAATCCACTGTGGGAAGAGCTCACAAATAGGGATTCTAGCAAAGGCACTTCCGTTCTGGGCATTCCGCAGGTGAATTGCGCCCAAAATGTATTTCGAACGAAGAACTCGCCCGCGTCCAGAGGCTTATTAGCAGCCTCGGTACAGGCTGGTGAATTTGCGCCTCAGCCACCAGCCAGAGCACTAACCTTTCAGATAGCAGGCGCGTCCGTCAGGCAGGCGCCAAGGATTCCACCTCCCCGAGGTACGAAATGAATCGTTCGATCAGGATGGCAACACTCGTCTTTGCAGCAGTACCCGCCGTGCACGTCGCTATGGCCCAGACGACTGGAGTTTCGCATCCGGACGATGCCCCCATCGTCGCAACCAGTGACGACGCAACGCCGGCCAAGCCCGTAGCTGCAACCCCCGCCGCACCGGCCGCAGCCACCACAGAGACCTTTGGGCCCTATGTGCCGTACAAGAGCGCCACCACACCGCTCAGCAAACAGGCCTTTGACCCTGACGCGCACATCGTCACCACCTCCGCGAGTGCCGCGTCGGCAAGCGATGAGGACGCAGGCATTGTGACCAGCGTGCCCGAGCGCGAGGGCGAGATCCGTGAAGGGACGCTGCTGAAGGCGCGCATCAACGAGAGTCTCTCGACCACTTCGACGCTGGAGGGCAGCCGCTTCACCGCTCCCCTGGCCCAGGACGTACTGCAGAACGGCCGTGTCGTCATTCCCGCTGGCTCCGTGCTGGAGGGCCGCGTGACCGAGGTACATGGTGGCAGGCGCATCAGCGGTGCGGCTGCCCTGCACCTGGAGGCACGCACCGTGACCCTGCCCGACGGCACGCGCTACTCGCTGCGCGCTCAGCTGATTGACACCGATCAGGAGCACGACAAGCTCACCAGCGAGGGTACGGTGACGCATCGCGACCACCCCAAGGAGAACGCTGGCGTGCTGGCCCTTACCGCCGGCAGTGGCGCCGCCGCCGGGGCCTTGATGGCCGGTCCGGCCGGTGCCCTGGTAGGCGCTGGCGTAGGTGCAGGGGTCAGCACCGTGCTGTGGCTCAAGCAGGATCGTCAAGCCGCCCTTCCCCAGGGCTCCATGCTGGTCTTCAGTCTGGTGGAGCCGCTCGAGCTGCGCAGCATCAGCAACGGTGTTGGAGGAACTGGCCTTGTTCCCCGCACGACGGCAACAGACTCCCCGGGCGGCGCGCAATAGCCGTCTCGCGACGGGCGTAGGAAGGCAGGGCCACCCATCCGGGTGGCCCGTATCTTTTGGCACAGCGAACTCTGCTCGGCTACTCGTGCAGCTGTGCCAGCAGGCGCTTCCAGTTCTTCTGGTTGCGCCGGTATGACTTCTTCAGATCTTCCAGAATGCGTTCGAAGTCGGAGTGTCCGCCCAGCCTGCGCCAGGCAGGGTTGATGGAGAACCACGGATAGTTCTCGTTCCCCAGGTAGATCGCTCGCCGCAGCCAGTGCAGCGCCTCGGACTCATCGCCCTCCACGGCAAAGTATGTGGCCAGGCGATAGGCCATCTCGGAGTCGGCCTCGGCAGCAGCCAGCGTCTCATCCACAATGAAGGTCGCAGCCTTCTCACGGTCGCCAAGCTGCACGTAGCACAGCGCGATGGTCGGGTAGACGATGCGCAGGGACTTCTCGTCGCGGATGACGTTCTCCAGCGTCTCCACCGCTCGGGTCAGGTCGCCGGAGCGCATCTGCTGGTAGCCGAGCGAAATGCGCAGCAGCGGCTGGCGAGGCTCCAGCGTCAGCCCCTTCTCCAACTCCTCTGCGGCCAGCTCCAGCTGGTTCTGGTACTGGTAGACGCGAGCGCGATGGTTGTAGATCACGGCAGCGTTGGCCGGGTTCATCCGCAGCGACTTGTTGAACTGGTCCAGCGCCTCCTCGTACATGCCGTCGATCCGCAGCGTGATGCCCGCCACCAGGTGGACGTTCCAGTCATTGCCGGCCGTGCGCAGCAGATGCTCGATCCCGTGGCGCGCGGACTCCTTCTCGCCGCGGGAGAGCAGCATGTAGACGCGGTAGAGGTTCGCCTCCACCGATCCCGGGTCCAGCTGCAGAGCCTTGTCGAAGGCACGGCGCGCCTCCAGCACGTGCATCTGGCCGCCCAGCGCGTGTCGGGCGTACTGCAGGTGCGTAATGCCCAGGCCAGACCACGCCGCAGCAAAGCGCTCATCCTGCCGCAGCACGGACTCGAACAGCTCGCGGGCGCGGTCCAGGTCGTCGCGGCTGCCCGTGCGATACATAAACGAGGTAAGCACGGCACGCGCCTGCAGATACTCCTCGGATGCGTCGGAGGTCAACGTCTGCGTGGTCCCGGAGCTGCGCGAGACCACGGGTGCCGCCTGCAGCTCGCCCGTGCCCTGCAGGGTGGCAAACACTTCGTTACAGATCTCCGTCTGCACACTCACCAGGTCCAGCGTGGGCACGCTGATGGCGCCGCCCGTGCGGACCGACTGGCTGGGTACGTCCAGCAGCTGCCAGTTCAGGTCGAATCCCTTCTCCGAACGGATGAAGTTTCCTGTCAGAACAAACTGAACCAGAAGCTTTTTGCCCACGCTCAACGGGTCCAGCTGCTGCGTGGCAACCGTCATCAGTGCGCTGGAGGGACGCACCACCAGCGACGGCATGCGGGCCAGCCGGGCTCCGATGGCATCGGCCAGGGCGTAGCCGTAGAGCGGTGCCACCTCTGCCGTGCCCAGGTTGACAAAGGGCAGCACCACCATGGTGCTCTGGCGGTTGGCGGCGGCGGCCGCAGGCTCGCGAAACCGCTCCGCCAGCATGGAGAGGATGCCCGTCGTGCGCTTCTCCTCCTCTGGCGTATCCAGCGGCAGGCGGCCCTGCGAAGGCAGCAGCGTGACGGTCTCCCCCTGGGTAGCCACGCGATCCAACTGCATGGCCATCATGATGGTCTTCAGGGCCTCGCGCACCTCGGCGGCGGAGGCGTAGCGCGCTGCTGGCTGCTTCTCCAGGCAGCGCAGAATGACAGACTCCAACTCCACCGGCAGCTCCGGGGCGATCTCGCGGATGGAGGGCGGGTCCGCAAACTGGATGGCGCGTATGGATTGAAACTCCGGCGCGTCCGGGCGATGGAAGGGGTGGCGACCTGTCGCCAGTTCGTACAGAATGACGCCCAGCGCGAAGATATCTGACTGCACCGAGGACTGCCCGGTGACGAACTGCTCCGGCGCCATATAGGCGATGGTGCCGCCCCGCGCCGTATAGGTGGGGCCAAGCGGAGCCATAGGCCCCTTGGCGCTGGCCGGCCCGGCAGGGTCAAAGTCCGCCTGGTCCAGATTGATGCGGCGGGCCAGGCCGAAGTCCAGAATCTTGATCAGGCCGCCGTCGGTCAGCATCACGTTGGCCGGCTTCAGATCGCGATGAAAGATGCCCAGCGAGTGCGCTGCAGCCAGACCATCTGATATCTGGATCCCGGCAGAGAGCGTGAGCTGCAGGCTGGATGCACCTTGCGCAATCAGCTTATCCAGGGACTTGCCCGGAATGTACTGCATCACGATGAAGGCTTCGTTGTCGCCGCCTGACTCCTCAGACGGAGCATCCCCCACATCGTAGATGGCGCAGACGTTGGGGTGGTCGATCGCCGAGGCCAGACGCGCCTCGCGCAGTTGCGTCACACGCATCTGCTCGATCGTTAACGCTCCTCTTTTGAGCAACTTGAGCACCACGGGACGCTGCAGCATGGTATCCGTGGCCAAGTAGACGACGCCGCTGCCGCCGGCACCGATCTTACGGATAATCTCGTAGTGCTGTATGGTCCTGCGCTTCATACCCCATTATCGCAGTCAGGCTGCGTGGGAATCGTTGCAGAAGAGTTATTTATTCGCCAATGTGCATTTCGGAACAATCACTTATTCCATTGAAGGCCATTGACTTAGCTTTAGTGCCGCGGAGCCTGATGCTCCTCCCACGGACGCGGGTTCACGGGGTCGTCCTGCCACTTCTGGCGCCGACCCACCAGGAACATCATCGCACCAAAGACAAACATCAGCAGTCCCCAGCTCAGGTTCAGATTGATGCCCATCGACTTGGCATACAGATCTGCCGCGTGACGGGTCAGCAGACCGTATACCGACATCAGGCCGCCGATGATGAGGAAGATCAATCCCAGCGGAATTCGAATATCGAGACCCATGGTGCTCCTTTCAAGTGCCTCCGCCGTAGCGGCTTAGCACCAGACGCGCGGCAAACCACGCCCCGGTGCTGCAGACGGACCGTTACGCAAAGACCAAGTTCAGCGCAATCAGCATGACCAGCACGGCGATCGCCAGCGTGGCAGGCTTCTGGTACCACTCCAGGTGGCCCTCCTCGGGCTGCGGCGTAAGCGAGTAGACCAGCCCCACCAGTTCCGAGTCAGGTCGCGGCGACGTGACCAGCGAGACCAGAACCGTTACCACCAGGTTGACGGAGAAGGCAAAGATGGCCGTGTAGAAGTTCTGCGCCATGTCGCTGGAGTAGTGGTGCACAATCGTGATCCAGCCGCCATGAATGCCTGCCGCCGCGTCGCCGGGAATGGTGAGGCCATGGTGCACCAGCGCCGCCAACGTGCCCGCCACCAGCCCTGTAAAGGCACCGTGGCCGGTGGTTCGCTTCCAGAACATGCCCAGCAGAAAGGTGGCAAACAGCGGCGCGTTCACGATCGAGAACACCAACTGCAACGCGTCCATGATGTTGTTGAAGTTGGTCACCAGGTAAGCGGCCGCGACGGAGAGCACCACGCCGCCAATGGTCGCCATGCGCCCCATCCACAGGTAGTGCTCGTCGCTGGCGCGCTTGTTGATGTAGGACTGGTAGATGTCGTAGGTCCACACGGTGTTGAATGCGGTGACGTTGCCCGCCATGCCTGACATGAAACTGGCCAGCAGCGCCGTCAGGCCCAGGCCCAGGATGCCGGTGGGAAAGAAGTGCAGCAGCATGACCGGAATGGCGAGATCGTAGTTATAGACAGGCAATCCCTTGGAGTCGATGACCGGCTGGTTGTGAATGGGGTCCGTCTTGACGGGGATGATGCCGTGCGGATGCTGCTCACTGAGTGGCACCTGCGCGGAGTAGGTGACCGGCTGCACCGACGTGGCGTGGCTGGTGACGCTGACCGCGATGAGGCCGGGCAGAATCACCAGAAACGGGAAGAACATCTTGGGAATGGCGGCGATGAGCGGCACGCGGCGGGCGGAGATCTCCGAGTCAGCCGCCATGGCCCGCTGAATCACCAGGAAGTCCGTGCACCAGTAGCCGAAGCTCAGCACAAAGCCGAGGCCCATGGCCAGGCCTACCCACTCCACCCCCAGGGTATTGGTGGCCGGGTGCGCCATGCCGCGCCAGGAGTGGGTCATGGTCGCCGGCAGCGTCTGCTTGATGCCCTGCCAGCCCCCCACATTGCGCAGGCCGATCCACACCAGCGGGGCGAAGCCGGCCACGATCAGGAAGAACTGCAGCACCTCGTTATAGATGGCGCTGGTCAGGCCGCCCAGGAAGATGTAGCCCAGCACGATGAGCGCCGACAGTATGACCGAGACGTGGAAGACATACTGGTCCGGGATGATGCCGTGAAACAGCCCCAGCGTCTGAATGAGCAGCGCCATGGCATACATGGAGATGCCGGAGGAGAGCACGGTCATGATGGCGAACGAGAAGGCGTTGATGGCGCGGGTCTTCTCGTCAAAGCGCAGGCGCAAAAACTCTGGCACGGAGCGGGCCTTGGAACCGTAGTAGAACGGCATCATGAAGATGCCGACAAAGGCCATGGCAGGGATCGCGCCGATCCAGTAGAACTGGCTGGTGACGATGCCGTACTTTGCCCCCGAGGCACCCATGCCGATCACCTCCTGCGCGCCCAGATTGGCCGAGATGAAGGCCAACCCGCAGACCCAGGCCGGAATGGAGCGGCCCGCCAGGAAGAAGTCGTTGGATGTGCGCATGTAGCGCTTGAGGGCAAAGCCGATGCCCAGCACGAAGACGAAGTAGACCAGCATGATGAGCCAGTCAATGATGGAAAGATTCACGCGTGTCCCCCGGCTCTGGTGTGCGGAATTTGACCAGTGCCGGGCTGAGTGTAAACGGTTGCCTAACTCCGCGTCCAGCAAAAGAAGGCATCCTCCGGGGAGCTGGATGGCGGGTTCCCGGTGAAAAATATTTTCTGAACCAAGCAAAGTAACGAACGTGTAAGGCATCCTAAAGTTGCAATGGAGATCTCTGGCACCATCCTGCTGGTCGATGACGATGCTGTTCAGGCGGTCACACGGCAAACCGTGCTGCGTCGGGCTGGATATCTGGCAGTGGCAACTCTGGATCCGCAGCGTGCGCTGGAGCAACTGCGCGAGAACGAGTTCGCCGAGCCGCTGCTGCTGGTGATCACCGACCACAGAATGCCGCTGATGCAAGGACCGGAGTTTGTCCGGGCGCTGCGTCAACATCAGCCATCGCTGCCAGTTCTGGTCATCACCGGTCTGGAGGATGTGGAGCCTGAGTACGCCGGGCTGGATGTGATGATCCTCCAGAAACCCTTGCCGCCCGAGCAGTTGCTGGCCAGCGTGCGAGCGCTCGCCGCTCCCAGGATGGTGGAGTCGCTTAGCCGGTAAACGGCACAGTTTTGCACAGGATGCCTTGCCCTGAGAGAATGTCCGCAGAGGGCCTATGCAATCGCATCCGATGCCGGAGTTCGGCAGCTTCTCCCTGTTACTTGGTCTGACGTTGAGCGTCTATGCCCTGCTGATGGGTGCCGTCGCTCTGTGGCGCACGCACCGCAACCCCGGAGATGCGCAGGCGCTGCGACTGGGCGAGACGGCTCGCCGGGCCGGCATTGCCACCTTCGTCGCCATGACCTGTGCCGCCTTCGCGCTGGCCTGGGCCGCTTTTACCAACGACTTCTCGGTCGCCTACATACTGCACCACACCAATAAGGCACTGCCCTCGGCCTACAAGTTCTCTGCCCTGTGGAGCGGGCAGGAGGGTTCGCTGGTGCTGTGGAGCTGGCTGCTGGCCACCTACGGCTTTGTGCTGCGGCTGCGGCACAAGGTGGACATGCGGCTGACGGCGTTTGCCTCCACCATTCTGGCTGGCATCCAGGTCTTCTTCCTGCTGCTGCTCAACTTTGCCGCCCCGCCGTTTGCCATTCAGCCTGGGCCGGTTGCGCAGGATGGCTTTGGCCTGAATCCGCTGCTCCAGTACCCGGAGATGGTGATCCATCCGCCCATGCTGTATCTGGGCTACGTCGGCTTCTCGGTGCCCTTCGCCTTTGCGCTGGGCGCGCTGATGATGCGCTACCCCGGCGAGAAGTGGATTCACATCACCCGTCGCTGGACGATGGTGACCTGGCTGTTTCTCACCTGCGGCATCTTTCTGGGCGCGCACTGGGCCTACAGCGTGCTGGGCTGGGGCGGCTACTGGGGCTGGGACCCTGTGGAGAACGCCAGCCTGATGCCTTGGCTCACAGGCACGGCTTTTCTGCACAGCGTGATGATGCAGGAGAAGCGAGGCATGATGAAGAGCTGGAACGTATGGCTCATCTTCTCGACCTTCCTGCTCACCATCCTGGGCACGTTGCTCACCCGCTCGGGCATCGTCAGTTCGGTGCACGCCTTCGCGCAAAGCTCCATCGGCAACTGGTTCTACGGCTTTATCATCGTGGCCTTTGCGGTGTGCCTGTTTACCTACTTCAAGCAGAGGGATCATCTGCAATCGGAGAACAAGCTGGAGTCGCTGGTCAGCCGCGAGTCGAGCTTTCTGTTCAACAACCTGATCCTTCTGGCGGCCTGCTTTACCGTTCTGTGGGGCACGCTCTTCCCGGTGTTGAGCGAGTATGTCCAGGGCTCCAAGGTGACGGTGGGCGCGCCGTTCTACAACCGCGTCAACCTGCCGATTGGCCTGTTTCTCCTGTTCCTCACGGGCATCGGGCCGCTGCTGGCCTGGCGGTCTACCTCGCTGCGCTCCATCCGGCGGAACTTTATTCTGCCGGGCATCGCGCTGGGCGTCACACTGGTGGGCCTCATGGCCTCCGGCATCGACCGGCCGTGGACTGAGGGCGACAACGCGCAGGCGGCGACGTTTTCGCTGCTGGCCTTCAGCCTGGGTGCGGCGGTCATTACCGCGATTGTGGCGGAGTTTCTGCGGGGTGCCAACGTGGTGCGCACCCAGACCGGCAGAGGCCTGGCGGGCGCTACCCTGCTGCTGGTGCAGCGCAACACGCGCCGCTACGGCGGCTACCTGGTGCACTTCGGCATCGTAGTGCTGTTTATCGGCATCGCTGGCGGAGCCTTCAACCAGTCGCACGAGCAGGAGATGGGCTTTGGCGACTCCATGCGCATCGGTCCCTACAAGCTGGTCTGCCAGAGCTTCTCCCAGGACAGCAACCCGAACTTTGACACCGAGTATGCGCTGATGGACGTCTTCCGCGGTGGCAAGAAGATTACGCAGCTTGACCCGGAGAAGCGCTTCTACACGGCAAGCCAGCAGACCTCCACGGTGGTGGCGAACCACTCGACGCTGGCCAACGATCTGTACGTCATCTACGAAGGCAAGAATCCGGATACGGACAAGCCCGTCATCAAGGTCTTTCTGAATCCGCTCATCAACTGGATCTGGATCGGCGTGCTGATCGTCGTATTGGGCACCGTTGTGGCGCTGGTGCCTAGCATCCACCGCAGCGCGGCGCGTGCGGAGGCCACAGAGACCGTGCCCGCAGGCGTGGAGGTGAATCATGCTTAGGCGTGTCCTGCGCAGCCGCTGGCTGCAGGGAGCCATGGTCTGCCTGCTGGCCGTGGTGATGCTGGGGGCGAACGACCCCGAGATGCGCTACGAGCGCGTCGGCCACGAGATGATGTGCGCCTGTGGCTGTGGCCAGGTGCTGCTGGAGTGCAACCACGTCGGCTGCCCAGACTCCAGCCGGATGATCGGTGAGCTGCGCGATCAGCTCTCCAGCGGTGCCTCCGACAAGAAGATTCTGGAGTGGTTTGCGGCCAAGTACGGCGCGACGATTCTAGCGGCACCCATCCGTGGCGGCTTTGATCTGGTGGCGTGGATCATGCCCATCGCCGTCTTCCTGATGGCGACCGTGGGCACTGCCCTCCTGATTCGCATCTGGAAGCGGCGGCACGACCTGGCGCTGGCGGGCCAGCCGGCCCCGGCGGCACTGCCTCACACCCCGGCACTGGACGCCCTGCGCGAGCGCATCCGCAAGGAGACGGAGTACTGATGAGCCTGCTGGCTATTTCGCTGTTGACGCTGGTGATCTTCGCCTACATGTTCTGGCCTGAGCGCAACCCCTTTCGCCAGGCCGACAAGACCCGTCTGGACTACCTGCGCGAACGCAAGGACGTCATCTACGAGAACCTGCGCGACCTGAACTTCGAATATCAGGCCGGCAAGTACCCGGAGCAGGACTACATGGAGCAGCGCACCGGGCTGGAGGACGAGGCCGCGCGGGTGCTGGCAGAGATGGAAGAACTGCAGGCACGCGGTGTCCTCTCCGGCCGTAGTTGACGTAGACTTAGACGTGATCAAATTTGCGTACTCCCCACGATCGAAGGCCGTAACCGCTGTGCTGGCAACACTGCTGAGCGGTTGCGCCTGGGCCGCAACCATCACCGGCACAGTGACCAACAAGACCACCAACAAGCCCTCGGCAGGCGACGACGTTGTGCTGTTGCGGCTGGCGCAGGGGATGCAGGAGTCCACCCGCACCACGTCGGACGCGCACGGCCGCTACACGCTGCAGGTGCCCGAAGACGGCATGCACCTGGTTCGCGTGACGCATGATAAGGCCAACTACTTTGGCCCTGCGCCCCCGGGCACCAGCGAGGTGAACGTCGACGTGTACAACTCGGCGGAGAAGGTGAAGGGCGTGACGGCCGAGGCGGATGTCATGCGCATCGAGACCGAGGCCGGGGACAAGAATCTGCACGTGGTGGAGAACTTCTTTATCAAGAATGAGTCCGCACCACCTATGACGCAGTTTGGCCCGCGGCCATTCGACTTCTACCTGCCTGCAGGTGCCGTCATTGCCGGCTCGGCCGCGCTGGGGCCCGGTGGCATGCCGGTGCAGGCTGCGCCGGTTCCGCTCAGCGAGCCCAACCACTACACGTTCATCTTCCCGCTGCGCCCGGGCGAGACCCGCTTTCAGGTCACGTACTCCGTGCCGTACAGCGGCAGCTTCAAGTTCTCCCCCAAGGCCACCATGACGACCGACACGGTCGCCGTGATGCTGCCCAAGAGCATGAAGTTTACGGCTGGCAGCGGCGCAGCCTTTTCGCCGGTGACCGATGAGACGACGGCCCAGACGTATGTGGCCCGCAGCGTCTCTCCGGAGCAGCCGCTGGAGTTTACGCTGGAGGGCACCGGACAGCTGCCGCGCGATACGGGCTCCGCCGACGGCAGCAGCGGCGGAGGTGGCGCGCCGAGTGGCTCTGCCAGTACGGACCAGAGGCCGGGCGGCGGGCTTGGCACGCCGGTAGACCCCAGCGGTACGAACGACCCCTGGTCCAAGTACAAGTGGTGGATACTCGGCGGTCTGGGCCTGTTGATGGCCGCCGCGGCAGGCTTCCTGCTGAAGACGGGCGACCCCAACGCCCCGAGGCCGCAGGCTGGCCCGGCACCCGTCGGCAGTTCTGGATTTGCTGCCACACAGCCCGCGCCCGCAGTCTCTGGCAACGCCCTGCTGGCTGCGCTCAAGGAAGAGTTGTTTGCGCTGGAGATGGAAAAGGTGCAAGGCACCACCGATGAGGCCAGCTACCAGGAGCAGAAGCAGGCACTGGAGACCGTGCTGCGTCGCGCGCTGAAGCGCCAGGCGTAACCCGAACTACGAGGTCGAGAGGAGAGATCGCCGATGAATGTTGAGACCGTATTGCGGGCGCTGCGTCTGCTGGGCATGGTTCTCTGGGTCGGCGGTCTCTGCTTCTTTGCCTTTGTTGTTGCGCCGGTAGCCTTCGGCTCGCTCAACAATACGCACGATGCCGGCCTGGTGGTGGGCGGGTGCCTGCGCGTGCTGCACTGGATGGGGCTGGTGACCGGCGCCCTGTTTTACTTGACCACCGCAATCCTGTGGCTGCGCGCGCCTGTCGATTCCCGCGTCTCCTTTGCGCTGCAACTGGTGTTGACCGGCATCATGCTGGCGATCACCTGCTACTCCCAGTTCCACATCATCCCCCGGATGGAGGTGGACCGGTTGGCGGCAGGCGGCAGCATCGGCACCGCAGCCGTCGATTCCCCGGCGCGGGTAGACTTTGAACGGCTGCATATGCTCTCAGAGCGGCTGGAGGGCCTGGTGCTGCTGGGTGGGCTGGGCGTCGTGCTGCTGCTGGCGCGTGAGTCGCAGTGGACCGAGCCCGGCAAGAGCAAGGCGCTGTGAGGCCCTCGGCACGATGAACACCTTCTGGTTGAGCCTGGTGCTGGGCCTGGGCGCGGGTCTGGCGGACTACATTGGCGGCTTGCTGCTGGTGAAGCGCTCCCCCTCGGCACGCTCCCTGCGCTACTTTGTGGCCGTCGGCGCAGGCTTCATGCTCTCGGCCGCGCTACTGGAGATGGTGCCCGAGGGGCTGGCCATCTATCCGCACTGGTCTCCCCTGCTGCTGCTGGGCGGCTACTGCGGAGTTCACCTGCTGGAGCATACGCTGGTGCCTCACTTCCACTTTGGCGAGGAGACGCATCACCACGAGTTTCTCTCTGCCCGCACCAGCTACTCGGTGCTGCTGGGACTGGCGACGCACACCTTCTTTGACGGCATTGCGATCGGCAGCGGATTTGTCCTCTCGCGCTGGCTGGGCTGGGTGCTGTTCTTCGCTGTCTTCCTGCATAAGCTGCCCGAGGGATTCACGGTGGCCAGCGTGATGCTGGCGGGCGGCCGGGGCAAGCTGGCCGCGCTTAACTCTGCCCTGGCGCTGGGCGTTACCACGGTGCTGGGCGTGCTGGTCATCAGCCTGGCTCCGTCCTGGGTGCGGTTCGGGTTGCCCTTGTCCGCGGGAGTCACCATCTACGTGGCGGGTACGGATCTGGTGCCGGAGGTCAATCGTGAGCCCGGCATCCGCATGGCGCTCGTCTTCTTTGGCGGCGTCGTCCTGTTCTTCCTGCTGCGAACCCTGGCCCACATCTAACGAGCACGCAACACCTAAAAGCTGGCCGTAGCGGTCACGGGCTGGATGTTGAGCGTCACCACCAGGGTGTGTTGCAGCGTCGCGCCAGAGGGCGCGGTGGTTGTCGCCGTGATAGTGAGCGGATAGACCTGCAGCGGCGCTGCGGTTGTGCCTGCCGTTCGAATGCGATCACCACAGCCGAGCAGGACACAGCACAGCAGCATGACTGCGGGGAGCCTGAATCGACGCCGGACGATCAGCAGCGGTGCAAGCAGGGCCAGCACGATAGGTGCGCGATCTACCGACAACCCGGCCAGCGCGGCTGGCGGAGTCAGGGTCAAGGTGACGCTGGTGCCCGCCCCTCCTGGGGGAACATACGCTGGCGAGAACGACGCCGTGGTGCCGGTCGGCAGGCCAGAGACGGCCAGCGTAATGGGGCCGGTCAGCGCGGGCGAGGCCTGCACGGTGAAGCTGAAGCTGGTCGCAACGCCGGGTGCGGTCGTCTGGTTGCTGGTACTGGTGACTGCCAGGCTGAAGTCTGGCGTGTTGGTACCGGCTGCCGTCACGGTGAGCGAGACGGCTGCTGCCGTGGACGCCGCAAAACCAGCACTGCCGGCGTAGAAGGCCGTGAGCGTGTGCGTGCCTGCGGCCAGGGCCGTGGTGGTCAGCGTCGCGCGACCTGTACCGTCCAGTGTGGCGGAAGCAAAGGGCACCTGCGCATCCAGAAAGGTGACGCTCCCGGAGGGAGTCGCTCCGCCGGCAGCCGCAAGCTGCGCTGTCAGCGTGACCGGCACGCCCACACCGGCAGACTGCGGCGAGACCGACAAGGTGAGCGTGGTGGCCACTGGCCCTGGGCTCCCACCGGACGTGGACGAAGCAGTCCCGAAGGCGACCAGCGTTGCGGTTGCCGTGCGCTGGCGGATGCGCTGGTTGGCGGCGTCGGCCAGAGTGAGCAGCGCTGCAGGAGAGAACGCGGTGGCACGCGGCGTATCCAGCATGGCTGCCGTGGCGGGGCCGCCATCGCCTGCGTAGCCCTGCGTACCTTCGCCCACGACAGTGGTGACCGCGCCTGTGGTCGCATCCACTCTGCGGATACGCTGGTTGCCTGCGTCGGCAAAGTAGAGGTTGCCCCCGGAGTCGACACTGATGCCTGTCGGCCCGGCCAGGCTGGCTGCCAGGGCCGCGCCTCCATCGCCTGCAAAGCCCGGCGCACCTGCGCCCGCAACCGTGGTGATGACACCCTTCGTGTCGACGCGGCGGATGCGCTGGTTATGCGTGTCTGCCAGGTAGAGGTTGCCCGCAGCGTCGTAGGCCAGGCTGGTGGGAGTGTCGAGCGCGGCCGCAGTTGCCTGTCCGCCATCGCCGGAGTAGCCCTGCGTCCCACTGCCCGCCACGGTCAGGATGGTGCCGGCGGCCAGATCAATCTCACGAACTCTGGAGTTGCCGCTATCAGCCACGGCCAGCTTGCCCCCGGCAGAGATCGCCAGCGCAACCGGAGCAGCAAGGCTTGCCGCCGTGGCCGGGCCCCCATCGCCAGAGAAGCCGGGGCTGCCGTTGCCTGCCACCGTCGTCATGATTCCGGTGCTCAAGTTGAGCGCGCGGATGCGCTGGTTGTGCGTGTCGGCGATGTACAGCGTGGAGCCTGCAGGGTCCAGCGCCAGCCCCTGCGGAGTATCCAGTTCGGCGGCGGTGGCCGCACCGCCATCGCCAGCAACGCCCTGCGTGCCGTTACCCGCGATCGTGGTGACGTTGCCTGTGGGATCAAACCGCCGCACCCGATGCGCAGCACTCTCTGCCACGTAGAGATTGCCCGCCGCGTCAAAGAGCAGCGCCGCCGGGTGATGGAGCAGGGTCGGCGCTGGCGCACTCTGCGCCGTCATCTGGCGCGCCACGCACAGCACCAGCGTGGCACACAGCAGCGAGAGCACTGCCGGCATGCGCACGGGCAGCGCGCGCATTGGGTTGGTACGGCTCAGCTTCCCCATAGGCGGCGTTTCAGCGTTGCAGGCAGAGTAGCATGACGCCGCCCAGCGAGGCGACGCCCGGCGCTAAATCCGCCAGGCTGGCCCGTCCGGATAGCTGTACTGGGCCAGCGACTCTGGCTTGATCTGAATGCTGTAACCGGGCGCGTCGGGCAGCTGATAGTGCCCGTTCCGAATCACCGTGGGATGCACAAAGTGCTCGTGCAGGTGATCGACAAACTCGATGACACGATCCTCCAGCGAGGCCGACACGGAGAGGTAGTCAAAGAACGACAGGTGCTGCACGTACTCGCACAGGCCGACGCCACCGGCGTGCGGGCAGACCGGGATGTTGAATCGCGCGGCCAGCAACAGGATGGCGAGATTCTCGTTCACGCCAGCCACACGGCAGGAGTCCAGCTGCAGCACATCGATGGCCTGCGCCTGCAGCAGTTGCTTGAAGATGATTCGGTTCTGCACATGTTCGCCGGTGGCAATGCGGATGGGCGCTGCCTCGCGGCGAATTCGCGCGTGACCCAGAATATCGTCCGGACTGGTTGGCTCCTCCATCCACCAGGGCTCCAGCGGAGCAAGCGCGCTCGAATACCTGACCCGATACGTGGTGGGCCGTTCGCTGGAGTCCATCACATCAAACCTATGTGCGTTTGGACGCGAGCTGACGGACGACACCCAGTTCCGCTGGCTTGGCCCGGAGAAGGGTGTCATCCATCTG
>JAGWNX010000122.1 GCA_028872955.1 Acidobacteriota bacterium | reverse complement strand
AGCGCGCGGATAAACTGCGGGTCGTTCTCAGAGTAGCCAAGCGCTCGCAGCGCCACAATCGCATTCAACATGGCCGGGTAGATGGCACCCAGACCATCGGAGCGCTCAAAGTGGTCGAGCATCCACTTCTCTGCCCGCTTCAGCGCAACCTTGCGCAGCGGACGGATGTGAAAGCGCTCTGCCCAGTGCGCCACACGATCGAACATCAGAAACAGATTGCGCCACGAGACCAGTCGCCTGGTATCCCAGCGCAGGCGCAGGTTGGCACCGGCGCGGCCGCCCACAAACAGCTCGTCGATGCTCTGTTCAGATGGGATCTTCTTGAACGGCTTCTTGGCGTAGATGATCGACAGCGGCACCAGAATGGCCCGCGACCACGCACTGATCTCGTAGATGTTGAAGTAGAACCAGTTGGGAAACAGGATGATCTCTGGCGGCACGGCGGGCACGGCGTCGTAGTCGTACTGGCCCAGCGCGCACAGGTAAATCTTGGTGAAGGTGTTGCACTCCACCACGCCGCCCAGCGCGAGCGTGCTCTCGCGCGCCTTCACCATCAGCGGATGATCCGCCGTGTACCCCATCAGCTTCAGCGCCAGGTAGCACTTGACGCCGTAGTTCACATTGCTGGGGCCGCCGGAATAGAGGCTCCAGCCGCCATCTTCGTTCTGGTGGCGCAAGATCTCGTTGACCGCGCGCTCCATCTTGCCACGGTCGCCCGTGCCGAGCAGGACATGCATGAAGATGTAGTCCGCCTCCAGCATGACGTCGGCCTCAAGCTCGCCGCACCAGTAGCCATCCGAGTGCTGCTGGCCCAGGAGCCAATCCGCGGCGCGGCGGATGCCCTCCGAGACGTGTTCGAGTGCCAGATCGAGGCGGCCATAGCGCGGCTGCGCCAGCTTCGTCCCCGTCTGCGGATTTCCTGCGGATGGATTCATGTACGGCAAAACTCTCTGATCGATCTCTGTTAGGCCTGGCGTGTCGCCGACGGTGCCGAAGCGATCGCCTGTACGATCTCTGGAGGCAATCCGAAACGAACGTTCTCCGGCATCACTTCCACCTCATCCACGCCGCCGTATCCCTTCGACTGCAGATACTCCACGACGTCCTTCACCAGCACCTCCGGTGCCGAGGCACCAGCGGTCACCGCGACCGTATTCACGCCATCCAGCCACTCAGGCTGGATCGCATCCGCCGAATCAATCAAGTACGAATTCGTGCCCAGATTCTTTGAGACCTCAACCAGACGGTTCGAGTTCGAACTGTTCTTCGAGCCCACCACCAACACCAGATCAGCACCATGCGCCACGTTCTTGACCGCAACCTGGCGGTTCTCCGTCGCGTAGCAGATATCCTGCGCGTGCGGCCCCACAATGTTCGGGAACTTCCGCTTGAGGGCCTCAATCATGTACTTGGCCTCATCCAGCGAGAGCGTCGTCTGCGTCAGGTAAGCGACCTTGTTCGGGTCCGGCACCACCAGCGCGTCGACCTCTTCCACGGTCGAGACCACCTGGGTCACATCCGGAGCTTCGCCCTGCGTGCCCTCCACCTCTTCGTGGTCGCGATGCCCAACCAGCACCAGGGAGTAGCCCTGCTTGGCAAACTTGATCGCCTCAACGTGAACCTTGGTCACCAGCGGACAGGTCGCGTCAATCACCTTCAGGCCGCGATCCTTGGCACGCTGACGCACCGCCGGCGAGACACCGTGTGCGGAGTAGATGACGCGCGCGCCCTCGGGCACCTCATCCAGCTCGTTCACAAAGATCGCGCCCTTCTTCGCCAGGTCATTGACCACGTAGCTGTTGTGCACAATCTCCTTGCGCACATAGATCGGCGCGCCGAAGGTGTCGAGCGCAATCTGGACAATATCAATGGCGCGCACCACGCCCGCGCAGAAGCCTCTCGGCTTGAGCAAAAGCACTCGCTTGGTGGTGGCTGCGTTGTCGTCCTGCGTTACGGATAGCTGGTCAATGGTCAATGGGCTCACCCTCCCAGTATACCGAATATGCGACAGATTCGCTCTGACTTGGACCCAGGAAAGTACCGCGGCGGATACACCCGGGCAACGCGCCGCACCGGCACCAGACCACCTCTACAGCATGCGGCAAGACCGCACTAACTGCTCGTCTGCTGCTACTTAGCCAATGCTGTCGCAGAGCGCGATGCGGCGATCAAACTTTCGGCATGGCGCAGGCTGGACTCCGTGACCTGCGCGCCGCTCAACATGCGGGCGATCTCCTGCGTCCGTTCGTCGTCCTTCATCTGTCGAATGCCCGTGTGAGTACGTCCCGCACTCGACTTCTTCTCGATCAGAAAGTGCTGATCGGCAAAGGCGGCAATCTGCGGCAGGTGCGTGATGCAGATGATCTGCTGGCCCTGCGAGAGCGCCTTGAGCTTGCGCCCGACGGCCTCTGCCGCGCGCCCCCCAATGCCGATGTCGATCTCGTCGAAGATCAGCGTGCGGGGCAACGGCTGCTTCTTCCGGCGCCCTCCGCTCAGCGACTCCTCCACCGCAACCTTCAGCGCCAGCATCACGCGCGACATCTCACCGCCGGAGGCGATCTCATCCAGCGGCTTCAACGGCTCACCCGTGTTGGTCGCAATTAGAAACTCGATACGGTCCCAGCCGTGGGGTGTCCACTCCGGCTCGGCCTCGGCGGCAGAGACCTCGATGCGGAAGCGCACGTTCATCGCCAGGTCATTGATCTGCGACTCGGCCAGCTTCTCAAGTTTTTTGGCGGCGGCACCCCGTGCGCGCGAGAGCTCCCCCGCCGCCGCACGATACGCAGCCGCCTCGCGGACCAACTGCGCCTCCAGCATGGCCAGCAGCTCGTCCCGGTTTTCGAGCTCCGCCAGCTTTTGCCGCGCCTCTTCGCCAAACTGCATCACTTCGGCCAGCGTGGCCCCATACTTGCGCTTCAGCCGGTCCAGCAGAGCCAGCCGGTCCTCAATCTCCTCCAGCCGTCCGGGAGAGGCGTGCAGAGTCTCGGCAAAGTCGCGCACCACGGCGTCAGCATCCTCCACGGCGGCCTTGGCTGCGGCAATCTGCTGGGCGGGCTCTACAAACCGCGGGTCGTAGCGTGCCAGCTCGTCCAGGTGCTTCAGCGCTGCGCCCAGGGCGGTCTCGGCAGAGTCCTCCGACTCATAGAGCCGCTCATGCGCGCTCATGGCGGCCGCGTAGAGCTTGCCGGCGTTGGCCAGCACCCGCTTCTCCGCCTCCAGCTGCACATCCTCATCGTCCGTAGTCAGGCCTGCGGAGTCGATCTCCCGCCCCTGAAACCGCCACAGGTCGGCCATCCGCAGGCGATCCTGCTCCGAGGCTCGCAACTCCTCCAGCCGCGCCCGAGTCGCCAGCCAGGCACGGTGAGCGGCGGCTACGGAGTCCAGCAGCACGCCCCCGAAGCGATCCAGCAGCAGGCGCTGCTGCGCCTGGTCAAACGCACCCAGGGTCTCGCCCTGCGAGTGAATCAGCGCCAGCTCCGGGGCCAGCATCCGCAGCACCGCCACCGTCGCCGGCTGGTTGTTGACGAAGACGCGGCCCTTGCCACTGCTCGCAATCTCGCGCCGCAGCAGCACCTCGTCGCCCTCGGCGTCCAGGCCGTTGGCCTCCAGCACGGCTGCGGCTCCGGGAGTCATCTCAAAGACGCAGCTCACCACGGCCTTCTCCTGCCCGTGCCGAACCACGTCAGACGATGCCTTGCCGCCCAGCAGCATGGCCAGGGCGTCAATCAGAATCGACTTGCCGGCTCCGGTTTCGCCCGTCAGCAGGTTCAGGCCGGTGTCAAACCCGGCCACCGTGCGGTCAATCACGGCGTAGTTCTCGGCTCTTAGCTCCAGCAGCATCTCAGGTCCCCGGGGCCACCCGCCCCTAATCTGTATCGGGAGAATAACAAACCCCGTCGACAGCCATGTGTGCGAAT